>JAGOBZ010000230.1 GCA_017999015.1 Kiritimatiellia bacterium | reverse complement strand
GGCACAGAGCCGCAAGCGTTTCGCCCAGCGCGAGCAGCCGCGCGTCGCCGAGCCGCGGCCCGACCAGTTGCAGCGCGCCGCACGCGCCCGCCGCCGGCAGCGCCAGCGCGGGCTGCCCGGTGACCGAGGCCAGCCGCGTGGCCGCAAACGGCGCACACGCCTGCGCGAGCGTGGCCGCCGCACTTTCCGGCACGCTGTCGGCCAGCGGCAGCGCCAGCGCATCGACCTCTGACGCGAGCCGCTGCGTCGCCGCGACCAGCCGTGCGCGGATGCGGCAGGCGTTCTCATACGCGGCATAGCGTTCGAACTGGAAGAACGCGCCTTGAATCAGGAAGCTCTTGACGCAGGTGCCGAACGCCGCGCCGCGCGCGCCCAGGTACATCTCGTTCCAGCTTTTCGCGCCCGGCGGACGGCGTCCGTAGCGCACCGAGTCATAACGGCCCGCGCACGAGGAGGCCTCCACCGAGCCGACGATCATGTGAACCAGCGCGAACAGGCCGTACTCCGGCAGCGGCAGCTCGCGCACGGCGACGCCGGCCGCGGCCAGCCGGTCAAGTGCGGCGCGGAACCTCTCCGCCTGCGCGGCGGGCAGGCCGTCCAGCGCCTGCGGGATCACGCCGAGCGTGACGCCGCGCCCGTCGGCCGGCAGCGGGGCCGGGGCCGGCGGCGGCGCTTCCTCGAGCGTGAGGTCGCGCCCGTCCGGACCGGCCAGCGCCGCGAGCAGCGCGCGCAGCGTGCCGTACGAGCGCGCGAGCAGCCCGCAGCGCTCCATCGAGGGGATCAGGCCGATGAGGCCGAGCCGCGAGACCAGGCCGGCGCTCGGCGTCAGTCCGAAAGCGCCGGCGCGCGCGGCGGCCAAGCGGCACTCGCCCATCATGTCCAGCACCAGCTCGGCGTCGGCGGCTCCGAAGCGGACCGCCTCGCCGGCCTGGCTGCCGTGCAGCCCGAAGCCGAACTCGCTGGCGCGGGTCAGGCCGGTCAGCGCAGCGCCTGCCTGGCGCAGGCGCTGCACGACGGTCGCGTCCTCGAGCGCGGTGAAGCCGGCCAGCGCCGCCGAGCCGGCATCGGTCGGCCAGCCGGCCGCCGAGACCGTGGGCTGCAGCGCGACGCGCGTGCCGTGGAGCGGGCCGCCCGGGACGGACGGCGCGGGGTCTGGATTCTCAAAGAGGTAGATCGGGGTCATGACAGATTCCTTTGTTGACGGCGGGCAGCGGCGGGTTACTCCAGCACGCTGGCGACCTTAAAGTAGGCACCCTTCACGGCCGGGGCGTTTTTGAAGAGCTGCCCCGCTTCGGCTAGGGGCGAGCGGCGCGCCTCGGTGCCGGGCCGGGTGCGGTTGGTGACCGGCGCGACCGAGCGGATCGGGGCCTCGGTGCCGGCGTGCGCGGCCACCTCTTCCGCCAGCGTCTCGGCCTGCGCGAGCACGGCCTCCATGACCGGCCGCTCCTGTTCGCTGACGCCGATGCGCGAGACCCAGGAGACGCGGTCGACGCGGTCCTCCTGCGCCTCGGCGCCCGGCAGCGCGGCGGAGCCGCCCAGATCGAGCAGTCCCAGCTCGGCGAGCTGTTCGCGCTTCACGGCTGAGGGCGCGCCGGTGAGCGGACAGCCCGCGCTGCGGTTCTTGGGGAAGGCGATCACCTCGCGGATCGAGGGCGTTTGCAGAATCATCGAGACCATGCGGTCCATGCCCAGCGCCAGGCCGCCGTGCGGCGGCGCGCCGAAATCGAAGGCGCGCAGGAAGAAGCCGAACCGCGTCTGCGTCTCTTCATCGCTCAGGCCCAGCGCGGCGAAGATCTTGCGCTGCACCGCACGGTCGTGGATGCGGATGCTGCCGCCGCCCAACTCTTCGCCGTTCATGATCAGGTCATAGGCGCGCGAGCGCAGGCTCAGCAGCTCCTCGACGTTCGACGGATCGAAGTCGGTCCGGTGGGGCGCCGTGAAGGGATGGTGCGTCGAGGTCACGCCGCCCTCGTCGGTCGGCTCGAAGAGCGGGAAGTCGGTGACCCAGAGCGGGCAGAAGGTGTCGGCCGGGATCAGCCCCAGCCGGTTGGCCAGGTGCAGCCGCAAGTTGCCGAGCGCGGAAGTGACCACGCGGTAGGAAGGATCAGCGACCATGATGAGCACATCGCCGTCCTCGACCGCGAAGCGCCGGCGCAGTTCGTCCAGCTCCTGCGCACTGAAGAACTGCACGATGTTGGACTCCAGCGCGCCGTTTTCCGCACGCATCCAGGTCATGCCTTTGGCGCCGAAGGAGGGCGCGATCTCCTTGGCGTACTCATTCTGCAGCACGTTTTTGCTGAGCCGCTCCGACTGCCCTTTGAGGTTGAGGCCCTTGATGCAGCCGCCGCGCTGAAGGATCTGGCGGAAGATGGCGTAGCGCGTCTGCGTGAAGACATCGGTCACATCGACAAACCGCAGGCCGAAGCGCAGATCGGGCTTGTCCGAGCCGGTCGAGTCCATTGCCTCGGCATAGGTCATGCGCGGGAAGGGCCGCGGCAGAGTGATGCCGCCGACAGCGAAGAGCCGGACGGTCAACTCCTCGATCAGCGCGTAGAGAAACTCCTCGTCGATGAACGAGGCCTCGAGATCGAGCTGGGTGAACTCCGGCTGCCGGTTGGGGCGCAGGTCCTCGTCGCGGAAGCAGCGCGCGAGCTGGAAATAGCGCTCGAGACCGCCCACCATGAGGAGCTGTTTGAAGAGCTGGGGCGACTGCGGCAGCGCGTAGAAATTTTTCGGATGGACGCGGCTGGGCACCAGATAGTCGCGCGCGCCCTCGGGGGTGCTGGCGGTCAGCACCGGGGTTTCGATCTCGAGAAAACCCTTGTCGTCGAGAAACCGGCGCACGCACTGAAAGATGCGGTGGCGCGCGATCAGGTGGTCGCGCATGGAGGGACGGCGCAGGTCCAGATAGCGGTACTGCAGGCGCGTGTCTTCGGCCACGGCGTCGGCGGCGGCCGCCGCGCCGGCGACCATCGCCTTCTCGGAGATCGCGAAGGGCAGGGCGTCCGACTCCGCGAGCACGGTCAGTTCGCTGACCATCAACTCGAGCGTGCCGGTCTCGATGTTGGGGTTTTCGGTGCCCGCCTGGCGCCGCACCAGCGCGCCGCGCACCGCGATGCAGAACTCAGCGCGCAGCGTGGCGGCGAGCGCGCAGACCTCCGGCGGCGCGACCTCCGGGCTGATGACCACCTGGAGGATACCGCTGCGGTCGCGCAGATGGATGAAGAGCAGCCCGCCGTGGTCGCGGAAGGCATCGACCCAGCCGGCCAGCAGGAGCGGCCGTCCGACGTCCGCCTCCGTCACCTGCCCGCAGAAAATCCGTTCGTGAAACACCATACGCCTCAGCCTTTCTGGAGAACCCGCCCCGTTCCGGGAATTGGGATCCTGACCCCTTATCAGACGGACCGAACAGTAACAAAAATGTTTTGTCGTCTCAAGAGTTGTGATGTCGAAGGAATTAATGCGAATGACCGCAATCCGAAAATTTGTTCAGCGCCCTTGCCGTGCGCGCCAGGCGGCCGGGGGGCTGCCGAAGGATTGACGGAAGAGGGTTGTGAAGGCCTGTACACTGCCAGCCCCCACGCGCACGGCGACAGCCGCCACGGGCAGGCTGGTTTCGGCCAGCAGGCGCCGGGCCAGTTCCAAGCGGCGGGCACGGATCTCTTCGGCCGGACTGCGGCCGAAGGCGATGCGGAAATGAATCTCAAGCGTCCGGCGCGAAACGCCGGCGCGTCGCGCGATTTCATCCACGCCCAGTTGCTGATCCAACGTCTGCAGCGCGATGCCCATCGCGCGCGCCACCACCGGATCGGCGGAGGCATACCGGGACGTTGACCCGCGCACGCTGATGCCCTCCGGGGCGATCCGCTCGCAGCAGACGCCGGTGTCGCCCGCCAATAATCGCTCCAGCCTTGCGGCGGCGTGGTGGCCGATCATGCGGCCGGGCAGCGGCACCGAGGTGAGATCCAGTCCGCCGACCACCCGGGCGGTCACGGAGTCGCCCACCCCAACGATGGCGCACACGCGCGCCTGCACCTCGGGCGCACACGCTCGGCAGACGGTCCAGAAACGGCAGGCCAGATGGTCGCTGACACAGAAGACGGCGGTTTCTCGGTCTGCCGCCTCAAGCCATGCCCGCCATGAGGTTTCGAGCCGGTAGGTGGCGGGCGTCCCCGAAGCTTCGGCCGTCGGATCATCCACATGACATTCTGGCTCTGCGGCGGCCGCCGCCAGAAATCCTTCGCGGCGCAAGTGCGAGGCATAGGTGGCACGATCCGCGACGACCAGCATGTTCCGGTAACCGAGATCAAACAGATGGCGCGCGGCGAGGCGTCCGACCGCAGGATCGTCCGGCACCACCGAGCAAACACTGGCGATCTGCGACAGGTTGGCGGTGTTCACGACTTTAAGCGTCGGCGGCAGGCGGCTTTCGATCCAGCGGTCGCTCAGAAACGCGCCGATCACGCCGTGCAACTCGCCGGACCGGGCCAACCGCGCCAGCAGTCCCTCCTGCGCCGCCGGGATCGGCATGACACGCCAGTCCGGACGCGCCCGCGCGAAAGTCCGCACCCCCTCCAGCACCTCGACCCCGTAGTCAAAGTCCGCATCCAGCAAGACGCCGAGCATCGTCGGGAAGGCCACCTGCTTCACCTTCCCTTCACTCAGGGTCCAGAATTCTGACGCGGTAGAAAAGACGCGGCGGCACGGACGGGACCTGAACGTGCGTCGCGCCTGCCGCGCCGGCAACCGGCGCGACGCAGGCGGCCCAGCCGTTGGTGCCGCCGGGCGCGGCGTTGGTCAGCACCGCGTAGGCCTGGTCGACCACCGAGGTGAAGGTCAGCGTGAAGAGGCCCGGCGCGGCGGGCGCGAACGCGAGAATGTCCGGCGGCGGGATCTCCGCGCCCGGAATCACCAGCACGTTGTCGCCGAAGACCGGCTCGGCATTCGAGTAGCCGCTCAAGGTGTAGCTCCCGGGCTCGCCGGAGGCGATATAGGTGAGGACGGCTGGACCGGTCTGGACGTACCAGAAGATCGCTCCGTTGTCATACGAGTGGAAGGCGCCGCCGGTGATGGCGGAGGGCGTGAGGCCGGCGGGAATGTTCTCGGTGACCGGCCAGGAGCCGCCGGCCAGCACATGGATCACGACGTTGGTGCCGCTGATGGCGCGCACCAGTTTCGCGTTGAGGATCGCGCTGTCGCCGGCGACCGCCACCGTGCCGCTGACATGCGGGACGGCGAGGGCGCCGGTGACGGTGTAGAGGCCGGAGGTGGTGCAGGCGACGCTGTAGGCGAGGGTGTTGGTGAAGGCTTCGGCGCCGCTGAAGGTCAGCGTGCGGGCGGTGCCGTTCCAGACGCCGCCGCCGGTGACGGCGAAGGGCGTCAGGCCGGACGGCAGGCTTTCGGTGAGGGTCCAGCTCACGAGTCCGGCCGGCGCGCGCACGGTGAGGGTGACGTTGGTGCCGG
>JAGOBZ010000229.1 GCA_017999015.1 Kiritimatiellia bacterium | reverse complement strand
ATCCGCGCAACACTCTGTCTCGTTGGGCTCGTGCTGCTGGCTGCCGGCGCTGCTGCCGTGTACTGGCCGGCCGGGCTGATGGCGCTTGGCGCCGGGCTGTACCTAGATGCACGCCTGGGGGCTCCCAAATGATCGAACTGCTGTTCTCCCGCCGGTCAATCGAGAACCCGAGTACGTCACTGACCGACCCGGCCAGCATCGAACTGTACGGCGGCGGAAAGGCGTACTCTGGGGTGTACGTCACGCGCCGAAACGCGCTGCAGGTCGCCGCGGTATGGCGCGCCGTCAACCTCATTTCGCGGGACGTGGCGAAGCTGCCACTGTACGTTTACCGCCGGAAGACCGCCGGGAAGGTCCGGGCGACCGATCATCCCGCGTTCGCGCTGCTGCGGCGCAAGCCGAATGACTACATGACCGCGCTGACGTTCACCCAGACCATCACGGCGCACGCCATGTTGCAGGGTAACGGGTACGCGTGGATCGAGCGCGACGGCGGGGCCGCGCCGATATCGCTTCAGCTCCTCGACCCGGAGCGCGTCCAGATCCTGCGCGCCGGGAAGATCATGCTCTACCGCTACCGTCTCGAGTCCGGAGGGCACGCCGACATCCGACCCGAGGACATGCTCCACATCCACGGCCTTGGGTATGACGGCGTGCAAGGGTATTCCGTGGTCGAGTACGGCGCCAACTCGCTGGGTCTGAGCATGGCCGCGGACGAGTTCGGCGGCCGTTTCTTCTCGAACGGCGCGACTCCGACCGGCATTCTGGAGCACCCCGGGCAGATCGGAAAGAACGCCCTGGAGGCGCTGCGCAAGTCCTGGCAGGACGCCCAAGCCGGCTTGAGCAACGCCCACAAGGCCGCCATCCTTGAAGAGGGTATGAAGTACCACGCCATCGGCATCAGCCCGCGCGACTCGCAGCTTCTGGAGTTGCGCCAGTTCGAGGTTCGCGAAATCGCGTCGTGGTTCGGGGTGCCGCCGCACAAGTTGGGCGACACCACGCATACCAGCTTCGCGAGCCTGGAGCAGGAGAATCAGGCCTACCTTGACGACGCGCTGGACGGCTGGCTCGTTATCTGGGAAGCCGAGTGCTGGGAAAAGCTACTGACCGAGGACCAGAAGCGGCGCGAGTCGCATACGGTCGAGTTCCTGCGTGAGGCGTTGCTCCGGGCCGACCTGAGCGCCCGCGCGAACTACTACCGGACATCGCTGGCCGGCGCGCCGTGGATGAGCGTCGACGAGGTCCGGGCCCGGGAGAACATGCCCCCCATCGGCGGCGAGAAGGAAAGCGCCATCCAGTACCCGACGAACAACTTCGGCGACGCCGAGAAAGCGCCAGCTCCTGAGCCTCCGGCCGGCCCGGAGAAACCGCCCAAGCGCGACGCGGCCGAGGCGCTCGCGCAAGCCCGATCAGGACTGGCCGAGGAGTCCGCGCGCATGCTCGCCCGGTTACGCGCCGACGCCAAGAAGGCCGGGAACCTGACCGACTGGCTTAAGACGGTAGAGGAACGCCACGGCCACGTGCTGGACGCCGCACTGTCCCGGCACGCCGCCGTGATTGAGGCGCTTTCCGGCGCGGCCGGCGTGCTTGAGGACACAAAGCAACGACTGCTTGAGGAGGTATCACGATGAAGATCGAAACCCGCCAGAACCTGCACCCGGTGAGCGTCGAGACGCGCGAGGGAAAGCCTGCCAAGATTGTCGGCTACGCCGCCGTGTTCTACGATGGCACCGAGCGCACCCAGTTCCAGGTCTACCCGGGACTGGTCGAACGCATCATGCCCACCGCGTTCGATGAGGCGTTAAAGTCTGACGACATCCGCGCGCTGTTCAACCACGACCGGGCGGCGGTCCTCGGCCGCATGGCCGCCGGGACGCTCACGCTCACCACCGACAAGACCGGGCTGCGCTACGAGATCGACATCCCGGACACCACGCTGGGGCGCGACCTCGCGGTCTCGCTCGCGCGCGGCGACATCACTGGCAGCTCGTTCGGGTTCAACATTCGCGGCCCGGACGGCCAAAAGGTATGGGAGACCCCAGACGGCAAGACCTACGTTCGCGAGCTGGTCAACGTCAAGCTCTACGACGTCGGCCCGGTCACGTTCCCGGCATACGAGGCCACGAGCGCGGGGGTCCGGGGCCTGGACGAGTGCGACGCGGACCTGCGCACCGCCGTGGCGGCGGTCAAGGCCCGGGCCGCGTCCAGCGTTTCCGCATTGCGCCGCCTGCGTCTAGCGCTTCGCGAGCGCGAATGAACGTGCATGTACGTTTGACAACCGATGTACACCGGGTGTACATTCCATGTATACGGCGGCCAAGATCGCCAGCAACATCACGAACGCCAGACCGAAACGCACCACCGGAGGCATAGGACATGAAGGCAAAGGAAATGCGCGAGAAGCGCGCGCAGCTCGTGAAGGACATGCGCGCCATCCTGGACAAGGCCGACGCGGAGAAGCGCGACGTCAGCGCCGAAGAGCAGGCGACGTACGCCGAGATCGAGGCCGAGGTTGACAAGCTCGCGGCCGAGATCGACAAGCGCGAGAAGCTCGAAGCGCAGGAGTCCGCACTGGCCGCCACGCAAGCCGAGGCGCGCCAGGAGCTGGGCAACGCCCCGGCGACCACGCCCGCCGCGCAGGCCGTGCAGAACCCGGCCGAGTATCAGCGCACGTTGAACCTGGCCATGAAGGGATGGGCGTTTGCCGGCCGCGCCGCGAACCGCATCACCAACGAAATGCGCGCCGCCATGCAGGCGCTTTCGTTCGAGTCTCTCGGGAACGAGCTGACCTTCCGCATGAACCCCGACGTCAGCGAGCTCCGGCGCGAGCTCCGCACGCTGATGGCGACCAGTGGCAACTACGGCAGCCAGACCATTCCGGCGGCGTTCCTGCCGCGGTGGGAATGGGCGCTGCTCGCGTTCGCCAACATGCGCAACGTCGCGACCGTCATCCGCACCGACAGCGGCGCGGCCCTGACCATCCCGACCGCGAACGACACCGGGAACAAGGGCGGCATCGTCAGCGAGAACACGCAGATCACGACCGAGACGGCCGTCGGCACGTCCAGCGTGACCCTGAACGCGTACGTGTACAGCTCCTACTTCGTCAAGGTCTCGTGGGAGCTGATGCAGGATTCCGCGTTCAACCTGCCCGCGTACGTCGGCGCGGCGTGCGGCGAGCGCATCGGCCGCATCCAGGCCGACCACTTCACGACCGGCACGAACAGCAGCCAGCCGAATGGCATCGTCACCGCGGCCACGCTCGGCAAGACCGCCGCGGCTGCGTATGCCATCACGTTCGACGAGATCATGGACCTGTTCCACTCGGTTGATCCGGCGTACCGGCTCGGCGCCGGGTGGATGATGCACGATGGCATCGTGAAGTACCTCCGGAAGCTCAAGGACGGCGACAACCAGTACCTCTGGCAGCCCGGCGTCCAAATGGGCGTTCCGGACATGATCCTCGGCAAGCCGGTCACGATCAACCAGAGCATGCAGGCGACGCTGCTGGGCAGCAAGAAGACCGTCCTGTTCGGCGACTTCTCGAAGTACCTGATTCGTGACGTGACCGACCTGCGCGTGCTGCGGCTGGACGAGCGGTTTGCAGACTACATGCAGACCGGTTTCATTGCGTTCCAGCGCACGGACGCCGACCTGCTCGACGCCGGGACGCACCCGGTGAAGTACTTGCAGCAGGCCGCTGTTGGCGGTGGCACCGGCTCCGGGTCTGGGGCCTGAGCGTAGGGGGTAGCGGATGATGCGAGTACGCCTCACAACGCGACGGGTCACCGGGTCGGGGTACGTCAACCGGCCCGGTGATATCATCGAGGTTGCCGAGCCCGAGGGGCTCGCGTTAATCCGCGACCTGTCAGCAACTCCCGTCTCCGGCGGCGACGAACCGCCGGAGACGGCTACTCTCCCCGCCGCAACCACGGAGCGCCGCAAACGTGGCCGTCCGCGTAACAACTGATTCCACCGTTGAGGCCGTGACCACGCGCGAGGCGCGGGACTGGTTGCGGATCGACACCGAGAACGAAGACCCGACCCTGGCCGCACTGGTCAAGGCCGCGCGCCAGTACGTCGAGGAGTTCACCGGCCGCGCATTGACCACGAAGACGGTGACGCTCACCCTCGACCGGTTTGAGAACGAGATCCTGCTCCCGTTCCCGCCCGCGATTGCCATCACCGCCATCACGTACGTTGACGAGAACGGCGCGACACAGACACTGGCCGCGTCTGTGTACCAGCTTGACGCGACAGCCGAGCCGGCCCGCCTCACCCGCGCGTACAGCCAGGACTGGCCGAGTCTGCGCAGCCAGAACGCCGCCGTCAGCATCGCGTACACCGCCGGGTATGGCGCGAACGCGGCCAGCGTCCCGCAAGGCCTGAAGCAGGCCATACTGTTCCTTGTGGCGCATTGGTACGAGCACCGCGAGGCCGTCCAGGCCGGCGGCGCGCTCCAGACCGTACCGCTCGCCGTGGAATCACTGCTCTGGTCATTCAGGGTGCCGGAGGTGGGATGATGCCGCCGGCCGGACCAATGCGCCACCGTGTAGACGTACAGGCACGCACCCAGGCCGCCGACAGCGCCGGGGCCATGGTCAGCACATGGGCGACCGTGGAGAGCCGTTGGGCGCGCGTGCGCCCGGTCAGCAGCCGCGAGTTCCAGGAAGGGAAAGCGACCATCGGCCAGGTCAGCCACGAGATCACGCTGCGGTACTTCCCCGGCCTGACCGTTGCGCACCGGATCACGTACGGGACTCGAGTTTTCGAGCTGGTAAGCGTCGTTGACACCGACGAGCGCCACCGCGAGACGAAAGCGCTGGCACTGGAGAGGGTGTAACCACATGGCCAAACTCTCCATGCTGGACCTGCGCGGCGACCGCGAGCTTGAGGCCAAACTGCTCATGCTCGGCGAGAAGGTGTACAACCGCCACCTGTCGGCAGCCGTGACCGCCGGGTGCAAGCCGATTGTCGCGGCGGCACGGTCCCAAGCGCCGGTTGATACCGGCATGCTCAAGAAGTCGCTGGGCAGCAAAATCAGTCGCAACCGCCGGCGGCAGACGGTAAAGGGCATAATCGGCCCGCGGTTCGGGTTCGCGCTGGTTGACGAAACGCATGTAGTGCACGACCCGGCCAAGATCGCGCACGCCGTCGAGTTCGGGCACGGCGGCCCGGCACCAGCCGCCGCGCGGCCGTTCCTGCGTCCGGCCGTGGACGGTTCTGGCCAGAAGGCATTGACGGTCATCCGCGAACGCCTCGCGAAAGGGCTGCAAATCGAGGCCAAGAAACGGGCATGAACGACACCCTCGCCAAAGCACTGTACGCGGAGCTGGTCGCCAATACCGGCTTGGCCGCCATCTTCGGCGCGCGTGTGTACCGCCGCGGCTGGGTGCCGCAGGGGCCGACCGCGCCATACCTCGTGTACTTCCAGGTGTCCAGCCAGCACCTGCGCGACGTTGACGGCGGCATTGGCCAAG
>JAGOBZ010000228.1 GCA_017999015.1 Kiritimatiellia bacterium | reverse complement strand
GCTGGCCTGATCCGGCCAGCGACGAGCCGGAGGCGGCGGTCTGCACGGCCGTCTTCACCCCGCGCCGGCTGGAGGCTCCGCCGCTCGGGTCGACGCTCGTGCTGATTACGCCCTCGGGAACAGTGAACGTCAAGATCACGGCACTCATCGACTTCAAAGAGGCTGTGCAGGGCTTCCCGACCTCCTTCGCGACGATGGGCGCGATGCGCCTGGCCTCGGGCGGCACCTACGATCCTGCGCCGAATCTGCTGCTTTGCCAGCTCCGGGGCGGAGCGGGCGGTCAGGCGGTGAAGGCGCTGGTCCGTCAATTATCGCCGTCCGAATCGGCGGTCACGCTCCCCGGACAGAACGAAGCGCCGGAGCCCTCGCCGCTGTGCACGGCCGTCGAACGCAGAGATGTGGAGTCGGGGTACTCCAGCGACAAGCTGCAGAACTTTAAGCGCCAGGCGCCGCTGCTGCTGACCCTTTCGGTGCTTACGGCCCTCTGCATGCTGATCAACGCGCTCACCGTGGGCGTGGAGCAGAAGCTGCGCGTGCTGGCGCTGCTGCGCACGGCCGGCATGACGGCGCGGCAGGTGTCACGCATGGTGATGCTGGAAGGCGCAGCGATCGCGTTCGCGGGGTGGGCCGTCGGTCTTGCGGCGGGGTGGCTCCTTCTCGCCGTATTCGTCAGCCGGACGCCGGATGCCTTTCCCGAAGGCGTGTTCATGGGCTGGATGACGCCCCTCTGCTCGGCGTTCGGCGTAACGCTGGTGGCGGCAGTCAGCCTGTACGGGCCCTGCCGGCGCGCGATGCGCATCCGCCCGCTGGACGTCCTCACGGAGATGACGTCCGACGACAAGCCACTCTCCTGGCGGCGGGCGCTGCTCGGCTTCGCCTTGCTCTTCCCGATGCTGGTGTTCGTGCTGCCGATGCACATCACAGCGATGGCCCGCAGCGTGTTGCTGCTGACGCTTGGCCTGCCGATGCACGTGCTCGGGCTCTTGCTGGTGCTGCCGGCCTTCGTGCAGCTCATGGAGCGGGCGGCTTTGCCGGCGGTGAGCGCGGCACTGAGGCTCGACCCGCACATGCTGCGGCGCCGCATCAGCCGTTCCTTCTCGCGCACGGCCGGCATGGTGATCACGCTCGCCATCGGCCTCGGCGCCTTCGTGTCGATCCATATCTGGGGCGGCTCCATGATGGCGCCCTTTATCCCGAGCCGCGAGTTCCCGGACGCGATCGTCTCGCTGTTGCCGAATGGCGTGCCGAACGGCGCGGCCGAAAAAGTATCCAGGCTCGAAGGCGTGGAGAGCGGCCGCTGCCTCGGCCTGGAAGCCGCTCAGTTCTACGTTTCCGACGCCCTGACCGCGCAGATCGCGCGTGTCTCGGGTCGGCTGCCGATGAGCCCCAACGTCCTGCTGCTGGGGGCTGATCCGCAGGTGGCGTTCGGTGGCGCGCGGCCGCTGGCGCCGTTCACGTTTGCGGAAGGTTCGCGGCAGGCGGCGGCGGACGCCCTTGCCGCCGGCGGCGCCTGCGTGATCACCAAGATGTTTTCGCGCGAGACGGGGCTGCATGCCGGCGACGAGCTGGTTATTGTCAAACGGCCGCCGATGCGGGGCGGCGGGGGCGGGCCTGTGAAAACCGAAACGCTGAAAATCGCGGGCGTTGCTGACGTGAACTGGCACCTGATCACCTCGCGTGCGCAGTTGCGGGGCCGCAACAACATGCCGGGCAGCACGATGGGGCCGGTGTTCGTGAACGAGGCCGATGCGCGCCGCTTGAGCGGCAACGCCGACACGACGAGTTTTCTCTGGCTCAACCTCAGCGAGCCTTACCGCAAGATGGGGGCGCTGCAGGGCAGCCATCTGCTAGAGGCGGAGATCCGCAAAGCCATCGCGATCGACGAGGCGAACACGGTGCGCGTGCACCACCGCGATGAGATCGAGGACGGCACGATCGCGCACGGCGCACAGCTCATCGGCGACATGGCGCGCGCCCCGTTCTGGTCGCTGATCGTGCTCTCCACGGGCATCACCACGCTGCTCATCGCGTCGTTCCAGGCCTCGGCCAAAGAGATCGCCGTGATGCGCGCGGTCGGCATGACGCGCAGCCAGTTGGGCCGGATGCTGCTCGGCGAGGCGCTCTTGGTCGGTCTGTGCGGCATCGTGCTGAGCCTCGTTTCGGGCTTCTGCATCGGCTGGACGTTCACCGGCTGGACACGGGCGTGGATGATGTTCGGCGGGCTGCCGGTTTCGCTGAGCATCCCGTGGGGGGTCATTCTGCAAGGCGTCGGCTTCGCGTTCGCGCTCTGCATCGCCATGGCCGTTCCGCCGATCCTTTGGCTGGTTCGAAAACAAGACGAGACCGGCGGCTTGACCGTGCAATGACGACGCGCTGGAGCGCGAGCAGCCGTGAACGCATGCTGTCGCGTCGTTTTCAAAAGTGGACGGTTGTAGCGAGCAAAAGTGGACAGCAAAAGTGGACGGTTGTAGCGAGCAAAAGTGGACAGTTCCTTTGTAGTCAGCAAAAGTGGACGCGGGTTTCGGCCTCGTGCGGAGGCTCAATTGGGGCGGTTGGAGAAGAGTACGCGAGGAAGTGTGTTTTTCGCGGGCGGTTGCGCGATGATCGAGACGCGGCCGTCGGTGTGGTCGCACCTGATGACCCTGGATCCCGGCTTGGCGTTGACCTTGACCTTGAGGTGCCCGACCTCCACCTTGCGGCCGTTTCCGACGCGGACGCTGGAGCGCTCGCTCCAGACGAAATTCCACCAGGGACACGCGGGTGCGGGGCGGAGGCAGACGCGGTTCTCGCGTTCAGCAAGCCGCCAGGCGTCCGCCGGCGTGGAGCCGATCTCGCGGTGCGTCTCGTGGTGGTTGCGCTGGTAGATGAGCGAGCCGGCGTGCTCGTTGGCGCTTTCCAGTGAGGCCACACGGTTCAGCGCGAAAAACGCGGGGAGGCGGTCGAGCCAGACCTGGTGGACGCGCTCGATCTTCCCCTTCGCCTGGGGCGTTGGGGCATAGATGAAGGTGACGCCGTAGAACAGCAGGTTCTCCTGGAGGCGCGTGACGGAGTCCTGCGCGGCGGTGAAGAAGGCGGAGGCATGGTCCACGTAGATCTGCAGCGGCATACCGTGGGTGCGGAAGGCCGACTCGAGGAAGTGGAGGTAGGCCGCGTGCGTCTCACGGGCGTAGAGCCCGCCGCCGGTCTGGAATCGGCTGCAGTCGTCCAGCATGTTTATCATGGGCATCATGGGCGTGTCGGGGCCGAACCAGCGGTAAGGGGTCGCGTCCATCTGCCAGAGCTCGCCGACGCGCGGCCGCTGCCAGCGGCGGGAGTAGGAGTGTGCGGGGCGCGGGGCAGGCTTCACGACGCCCTCGCGCAGCGCCCAGAGCCTGACCTGGGCGCGGTCGAGGCGGAAGCCGAACAGCCTCGACGCCTCGCTGGCCGCGAAGGCGAAACTGTAGGGCGGGGTGGCTGCGAGCCAGAGCCGGAGGCTGTCGGTGACCTCCTTCGGCCAGGGCGCCGCGCGGTCGCCTCCGGAAACACCGGGGACGAACGCGCCGGCAGTCTTCGCGGCCGATGACGCGAGGTATTTCGTGTAAAGCTTATAGAATCCGCTGCGGGACAGGCCCAGCCTGCAGGCGGCCTCGGTGGCGGACAAGACTCTGTGCCTGAACTGCGAGAGAACGTCGCGCACCAACTCTGGGGCGACCCTGTGTGTGAGTTGAGCTTTGTTCATGGGCCGGATGCTAACCGAAACCGTAGGATGACGTCTTCCCCCCGTCCCCGCCCCCGCCGCCCCTTGGCCCTCCGGGCCACCCCTTCGGGGACGGGGCGGCGGGGGCGGGGACGGGGCATCCTCTCGCGCAGGCGCCGGTCGTCCGCAGCTCCCGCCCTGTCCACTTTTGCCCGCTACGCTCCGTCCACTTTTGCTCGCTACAACCGTCCACTTTTGCCGACTACAAATTGTCTACTTTTGATTTCACCTCGACAGCCGTGAACGCATGCTTGCGCGCGCGGAAGCGGTTCGATAAACTGACGTTTTTCTACTAGGAGAAACAGGCATGTCGAAGACGTACAAGATCGCGGTGATCCCGGGCGACGGGACAGGGCCGGAGGTGATCGGCGAAGGCTGCAAGGTGTTGGACGCGGCCGCAAAGCGGTTCGGCTTCAAGCTGGAGACGGTCGCGTATGATCTAGGCGGGACCCGCTATCTCAGAACGGGCGAGACGCTGACCGACGCGACGCTCGACGAGTTGCGCGGCTTCGACGCCATCTATCTCGGCGCGATCGGCCACACCGACATCAAGCCGGGCATTCTTGAAAAAGGCGTACTGCTGAAATTGCGTTTCGAGCTGGACCAGTACATCAATCTGCGGCCGGTCAAACTTTATCCCGGCGTGGAGTGTCCGCTCAAGGGCAAAGGCCCGCAAGAGATCGATTACTGCGTGATCCGTGAAAACTCCGGCGGCCTGTACACCGGCATCGGCGGACTTTCGCGCCAAGGCACCCGCGATGAGGTCGCGGTGCAGCAGATGATGTACACGTACGACCAGGTCGCGCGCTGTCTGCGCTACGCCTTCGACTATGCCCGCAGGCACGGGCGCAAGGCGCGCGGGATCGGCGAGCACAACACCTTGGCGCTGGTCGGGAAATCCAATGTCCTGACCTACATGTACGAACTGTGGAACCGCGTTTTCGCCGAGATCGGGGCCGAGTATCCCGACGTCAAGCGCGAATACTACCATGTCGACGCGACCTGCCTCTACATGGTGGCCTGTCCCGAGATGTTCGACGTGATCGTGACCGAAAACATGTTCGGCGACATCATCACCGATCTCGCGGCGATCACGCAGGGCGGCCTCGGCGTGGCGGCCGGCGGCAACATCAATCCGCAGGGGGTCAGCATGTTCGAGCCGATCGGCGGCACCGCGCCCATGTGGACCGGCAAGAACGCGATCAATCCGATCGCCGCGATCGGTGCCGGCGCGATGATGCTGACTGCGCTGGGTGAGGAGGAGGCGGGCCTCGCAATCGAAGCGGCCATCGCGCAGACCACACCCGCGATGAAGAGCCAGATGGCCAACCAGATGGGCTTCACCACCACGCAGCTCGGCGACCGTATCGCGTCGCTGGTCGCAGGGTGAAGCGGCGGGCGTCGTCCTTGCGCGCCGTGCAGTCTTTGAGCAAAGGTGATTCATGAACGCGCTGCCGGTGCGACTGATACGCGAGATTCCGACTCGCCTGCTGTGGCGATTCCTGATCGGCGCGGGACTCGGCAACCTGCGCGCGATCAATCGGTTTGAGCGCCGGCGGCGGCAGGGCGTTTATTTCCCGCCGTTTATCTTCACGAGCGTCACCCAGCGCTGCAACCTCTCCTGCAAGGGGTGCTGGGCCGCCGGCGTGCAGGAGCCGGTTGACATGTCGCCCGAGCTGCTGCACGCGATCGTCACCGAGAGCCGCGCACAGGGCTGCCGGTTCTTCGGCATCTTGGGCGGCGAGCCGCTGCTG
>JAGOBZ010000227.1 GCA_017999015.1 Kiritimatiellia bacterium | reverse complement strand
TGCCGACTGACAAGATTGTCCGTATGGGCTGGACGAGCGGCACCATAGGCAGTTGGGATCTCGCCGGGTTCAACCAGACCGTGGCCGGACTGATCGTGTATGGCACGGCGCTCACATACCGCAACAACGTGATCAGCAACTCGGCTCCGTCAAGGTTCTCGACGCTGACGGTCAATCAGGCGGCCGGCGCGTCCAGCACGTTCGCCGGCCGGATGATTGGCGCGGTGAATCTGGTGAAAGCCGGCGCTGCGGACTCGCAGCTTCTGCTGACGGACGTGAACGAACTGTCGGGCACGGCGACGGTCGCCGGCGGCAAGCTGGTGTTGGACACAGCGGGCTCGCTCGGCGCGTCCTGCACCAACGTGGTGGTCGAGGCCGGCACCCTGGAGGTGCGGAACTCGTCCGCGATTTCTGACCGGGCGGGCCTCAGCATCGCGGCCGGCGGCGGGGCGAAGGTGGAGCTTGCTGCAGGCGTGAACGAGGCCGTCGGCCATCTGTCTCTGGACGGCGAGATGCGGCGCGTCGGCACCTACGGTTCCACAAGCAGCGCGGCGACATACAAGAATGACGAGTTCTTCTCGGGCACAGGCGTGCTGACCGTGTTGTATGATGTCTCGGGCACGCTCATGTTCTTAAGGTAATCCGGGGCGCCGACCCGATCCCGTCACGTTTTTCGCGGCGCGACAGGCATCAAGCCTCTCGCGCTCAAAGCTCACCCGTCTGCCGGGGGCTGGCATCTGGCGTGCGTGCTCGCGCGGCACACCGGCCTGCGCTACAGTCCGGAGGACCGGGGGTGTTCGCGGTAGACGCGCTGGAATGCGACCGCTGCGGCGGCAGGATGCGCATCCTGTGCGCGGTCAACCCGCCCGAGGCGATACGGAAGATACTCGCCTGTTTGGGGATGCCGATCCGCGCCCCGCCAACGGCCCCCGCACGGATCGAATGGGGTGACGCTGCCGACGACATTCCCGTCTATTCGGACGCCTACGCCTGACGGCACGTTATAGCCCTCGCGTACACATCCGGCCCTCCGCAGTTCTCCGTGCAGGCGCACCCGCGCCCACACGCCCGAGAGGTTTAGCCTCTCCTGCTTGAAAACGTTGGTCATCCTGCGTCTTGGGGTGCCCGCCGTCAACTCTCGGGCTCGAAAAACGGGCGCCGGACCCGCCCGAGCCCCTTCAGCCACGTCCGCTACTTGACAGAAGCGCCTTTATCCGACTTTGCCGTATCCCGTGCCCGGCTGGGAAATGCAGCTTGTACGTCCTATCCCTATCCGCCGTTTGGCAATGGTTCACACCATGTCGTAAGGTGCGACGAGGTCGTGGTCGGTGAGGTGTTCGAGGCGTTCGGCGGGGGCGAGCACAAGCCCCGGTGCGATCCGATGACGGGGATGATTGGCCCGGAATGAGGCGAATCCCCGAGCGTCGTTGCGGGTCGGGCGGCTGGCGAGCTTGATTTCGATCGGATGGAGGACGCCGTCGCGTTCGAGAATTAGATCGACCTCGCCGCCGCTGTGCGACCGCCAATGGTAGATCGCCGGCTTGCGCTCCATCGCGGCGCAGAGCTTGCGGATTTCGGAAACGACGAACGTCTCGAACAACGCGCCCGCCATCGGGTGCCCGCCCAGCGCATCCGGGGAGGTGATCCGCGACAAGTGGCAGGCCAGACCGGTATCGGCGAGATAGCCTTTGGGCTTGGCCGAAATCCGCTTGATCGCATTGCCCTGGTAGGCGGGGAGCTCAAACCATTGGAAGGTCGCCTGGAGGACGGCGAGCCAGCGTTTCGACGTCTGCGGGGTGATGCCGATTTCGCGCCCGAGCTGGCTGAAGTTGACCTCCTGCGCCGTCAACGCCGCTGCAAGCTGGACGAAGCGCCCGAACTGCTGCCAATCGCCTGCCTCGAGCATCAGCCGGACGTCCCGCTCGACATACGTTCTCAAGTAGCCGGCGAAGAAGTCGGGCGCCACGGATTTGGGCAGCGCGTCCATGGCCGGCAGCGTTCCGCGCCAAAGGCACTCGTACAGCGGGCGGGTTGCGGAATGGCGTCGGGGCGTCTCCGCTGCAAAAGCGTCGGGAGCATCCAGATAGCGCTCCAGCCACGCACGGCTTGGAATGTCTTCGGCCATCTCGGCGAGGGAGAACCCGTCCAAGTCCAGAAAGACCGCCCGCCCCGCGAGCGATTCCCCGACCGACTTGAGCACGGACCACTGCTGCGATCCGGTCAGCACGAACATTCCGGGGCGTCCGTCCATGTCCACCCGGCGCTTGATGCTCGGCACCAGTTCTGGGCAGTACTGAATCTCGTCCAGCACCACCGGGGGCGGGTGGTTGCGCAAAAACAGCTCCGGATCCGAACGCGCGTTACCAACGTCGACGACGGGATCGAACACGATCGATTCCCACTTCGGCAGATGATGCGCGAGCAGTGTGCTCTTGCCGACTTGCCTGGCACCGGAAACGACCAGCACGGGAAAATGCTCCAGCAGTTGATCGATCCTCGCCGCGAGTTGCCTCTGTTTGTATTTCATGCAGGAATATTAATGACAGCATCATCAAAAATCAAGCATAATGCCTGGCCATGCTGATTTCTTAGCATGGGAACGTTGCCTTCGGCATCGCGGGGCTCTGCGCCCGCCGTGTGGAAAGGGTTCACACCCCGGCGCGCGGAGCGAGGTGTGTTTCTTGTCGCCGCGGCGTCCGCCCCGCAGTTCGGGCGCGGCGAGATGCGGCGTCCGCTCCGGAACGGAACCACCGTGCGGCAGTCGTTCCAAACACCCGTCTCTCTCTCTCCCGTGCCCGGCTGGAAAATGCAGCTTGTACGTCCTATCCCTTGGCTTCCTCCGCTCCTGTGACCTCGATCTTCATGTTGCGCTCCCTCCGTCCGTCTGCTACGCTTGTCTTCTGTGGCCGCCCGGTGGCCTCCGTCGGCGATGACCGGGCGAGTTGTACGGGGGGGCGGGTTCCCCCCGTACTTCCTATTTATCCGCCCTGTCTCTGCAGCAGGATTCCGCCCCTCTTGTTCTCCGTGGTGCCGCGCTGGTTGCGGCTCACCCATGTCTCGATCCTGCCGTCCCTGACGACCACGTAGGTGTGATGCATGCGCCCGTCCGCGTCCGTCGTCGTTTTGAGGTAGTATTTCCGGCCTTTGCGCTCCCAGGTCTCCTGAGGCTCGCGCACGGCATCGAAGGCCCGGCGGATGGTGGCCAGGCGGTCCCTCACCTCTCCGGGCCTGTACTTGCGCCGCCAGTGCGCCACGGTGGCCGCGTCGGCCTCCGCCAGGGCGCCGTCCGGATCCACGGCGGCGGCGGACCCGCGCCGGATCAGCGCGAGCGCCTCCTCCGGGCGCACGGCCTGCGGCGTGCGCGACACCGCGGTCTGAGTCAGCCCGGGCAGCCCGAGCGTCGCGGGGGAGCCCGTCGCCCCGGCCGCCGGCACGCGCGTGGGGAAGCGCAGCGTGTCGCCGTCGAATGAGACACCGCCGCCCATCGCCTTTCCGATCGCCTCCCGCAGCGCGGGCATGCCGTCGATCCCCGGCAGATTGGCGGCCATGGCCTCCGGGTATTCAGGCTCCTCAGGGGTCAAGACGTCATCCGGGCCGATCAGCCCGAGCTTCTCGGCCTCTTCGCGGGCGATGTCCCGGAGGCCCATGCCGCTGCCGTAGTCGAAGGGCGGGTAGGACTCGCCAAAGCGCGAGATGTTGCTCCAGACGGGATCCGTCTTGAGCGCGATCATGCGCCCGCCGTAGAGCCGACCGCCGGCCTGCGCCCAGCGCACCCGCCAGTCTCGGGGCGCCTTGCGCTGGAAGACCCTGACCAGCTCCTGCGCGGGCCAGTCGTCCAGGATATCCATGTCCACCGCGCGCCGGGCGTAGCCGCGCGCCCGGCGCACGTTCTGCGTGAGGATCAGGTCGAGACGGGCCTTGGAGCGGTGGACGCGCAGGCCGCCCTCGGCGCCCTCCGGCGGCGCGTATTTGACCGCGCACGAGCACCGGCTGGCCAGCGGCGCGAAGCGCTGGAGGCCGTTCACGTGCAGCGTGAGCGGGGCGACGGGGATCGGGGCCAGCCGGATGCGCCGCACCGGCTGGGGGTTCTCTTCGGTTGGCGGGCCGTCCGACAGCACGCCGTAGGCCACCGGCGTTCCCGGCGCAGGCCGCGTCGTTGCCGAGCGCGGAGAAGCGGCGGATGACGGCTTTCGATTTCTGATACTCGGGAATCACCGCCTGCACGGCGGTGGCCGAGGTGGCGACCGCAAAAACGGTCGTAACATTGATCTTGTTCATGGAGACTCCTTATGGTCGAGGTTATCGGTAATGGGTAAGAAGTAAGAAGTTTTGGGAACAGGAACCGGAATTGACCTATTACCTATTACTTCTTACTTCCGGGTTACACCGCCTCGTCCGGCAGGCTGCAGCGGTAGGGAACGTCCTGACGCACGAAGGCCGCGCCGCCGTAGTCGATCATGTCGCCCGCGCCGGACACGCAATTGTTCTTGTCCTCGAAACCCTTGATGAGATCCGTGAACTTGGAGTCGCCGAACTTGCGGAACTGGACGAACGTCCCCGAATTCGGGGCCAGCTTGGCTTTGACACCCAGGCCGCTGTTGGCGAGCGGGGTTTCAAGCTCCTTGTCGGTCATCTCATCGAAAGCCCGGTCGAAATAGCCCTGGACCGTGCCTTTCATAATGGCTATTTACAACGGCAATGTCGGTTTGTATACTACAGCCACCATTAGGTGACTTCTCTCAAAGGCGTGTCATTTGTCCGTAGGAGTGCAGGCTTGTTAGGGCATCCTTGGTTAAGGTTGCCAGGACAACACAGTCAAGGAAGCGCACAGGGACAAACAGGGACAAACGGGGACAAACGGGGCAAGGTGGCCGGTGGGCAGTCCTTCTTGTTTGTGGGGTGGAAGTCCGGAGCGGACAAGTTCACTTGCCCTTCTTCAACTGCTCCGCCAGCCATTCGTCAGCCGTCAGTTTCTTGTCACCGCCGCCACCGGCCGCAGGCGGCTTGGCGGCCTTGCCGGTCAGTTTCTCCAGTCGGTCCACCTCGGCCTTGAGCGCGTCGCACTCCGTTTTGAGCGTGTTGCGTTCGGTCTTGAATGCGTCCCGCTCGGCAGTGAGATCGGCGACAACCTTGTCGTCAGCCGCCTTGTCCGCAGCGACCTTGTCAGCGGCGGCTTTGTCGGTGGCAGCTTTGCCAGCATCCGCTTTGTCGGCGGCAGCTTTATCAGCCGCGGCCTGATCCGCAGTTGCTTTGTCGGTAGCAGCCTGATCCGCCGTGGCCTTGTCAGCCACCGCTTTGTCGGCGGCAGCCTGGTCAATCACGTCCTTTGCAACATCATCGGGTGTGCTCATAACTCTCCTTTTTGATTTGATCAACAATACTTCACCACGAAGGCACGAAGATCGCGAAGCGAGTCCAATCAATCAGATACTCTGAATGGCAACACTGTCCTTCGCGCTTCGGGCGCTTCGTGCCGCGCCTTCGGCAGCGGCAAACGC
>JAGOBZ010000226.1 GCA_017999015.1 Kiritimatiellia bacterium | reverse complement strand
CCAGAACAGGTCGATGAACCCGTACTGACCGCCCAGCCTGCGGACCGGCTCCTCGAAGGTGGCGACACTGCGGCGCGGAATGCCGAACACGTTGAAAAACGCATCCCAGAAAGATTTTGCTTCCGCTTGCTCGCGGGTTTCACCGGCCCATTCCCGCGAGAAACAGACGGCCCGCTGCTTGATCTCATTCCACCCCAACTGCATCGCGCGATCCTTTCATCCGCCGGCGATCACTCCTGCGGACGGGCGATCTTGAAGGTCCAGGCGTAGTCGCAGGGCAGGGTTTCGGGATTGACCGCCGGCGGTTCAATCGTCAATTTCCCGCCTTCGCACGTAAATTTGACCGGCAGGGGGCTGCCCAGCAGCGAGACCGCATCGGCCTTGGCAATGTTGTTGATCACCAGCGGGGCCTGCGGCCAGCGTACGCAGATCGCATAGAGGGCATCGGGTTTCCGGGTGAAGTAGACCTTGGTTTCGCGCATGTTCTTGGGCCGGTGCCGCCAGGCGGTGGTGGCGTAGATCGCCTCGCCGTTCACGCTCAGCCAGCGCCCCATGTCGAGCAGGCGCTCCTCCATGATCACCGGGATGAGGCCGTCGGCCTGCGGGCCGATGTTAAGCAGCAGGTTGCCGCCGCGGCTGACCTTCTCGATCAGGGTTTCCACGCACTGCGCGCTGGTCATGTAGTGCGCGGTGGTCTCAAAGCGGTTGAAGCCGAACGACCCGCCGATGCCACGGCACTCCTCCCACGGATGAACGAACTGGGTGTCGAGCGAACTGCCCGCGTGGATCAGGTCATACTCGGTCGTGTAGTGGCCGCCGTGCTTGCCGCGCGTCTTCTTGCCCCAGCGGTCATTGACCACCACGCTCTCCTTGACCGGCGACTCGTTGTAGAGCCACGCCAGGAAGTCGACGCTACGCAGCTCTTCGTCGGAGTAGTCCCACTCGCCGTCGGTCCAGACCACCTCGGGCTCATAGCGCGTGACCAGCTCTTTCATCTGCGGCAGGTTCATCTCGGCCACCCAGCGGCCGATGTTCTCCTTGTAGAGCGGATCGCCCCACTCGAGCAGCGAGTAGTAGAAGCCCATGTGCAGGCCGGCCTGCTTGACAGCGGCGGTCAGCTCGCCGGCCAAATCGCGGTGCGGCCCGAGCACCTGCGCGTTCCAGCGCGGACTGTGCGCGCTCGGCCAGAGCGCGAAGCCGTCGTGATGCTTCGCCGTGAGCACCACATACCGCGCGCCGGACTTTTTGAAGAGTTCCGCCCACTGGCCGGGATTGAAGTGCTCGGCGCGGAACTGCGTGGCGAAGTCCGCGTAGGTGACGCGGTCACCATAGGTGCGGGCGTGGAAGTTGGTGAAGGCCGCGTTCTTGGAGCGCATGCGGTTGTCGTAGTGCTCCGAATACTTGGCGTAGACATTGGCCTCATCGGTCGGCGCGTAGGCCGGCACCGCGTAGACGCCCCAATGGATGAAGATGCCGAATTTGGCCTCTTGCCACCATTGAGGAATCGGACGTTTATCAAGCGACTCCCAGTCGGCCTTGTACGGTTCCGCGCGCAGCGCGAGCGCGGCGCAGGCGATGAGAACACACGATATTAGGCAGCGTTTCATAGGCGTCTCCAAGGTTAAACGTGAACTGATCCCGGTCATACAGGATAGGGCATAGCTTACACGTCTCGGCCCATAGAAACAAGTCCCCGTCATGAAAACGTGGTGTCGACGCGCATGCGCCGGCCTTTCAGATGAAGGTTAGCACCCGTAATGATGACCTTCTCATCTTCGCGCCGCAAATCCAGCGGCTCGCCCGCCCAGACCGCCCAGCCGCGCGCGGCAGCCCGCGCGTACAGATGCTCCAGCGTGTCGGAGAAGCGTTCTTGGCCGCGCCAGAACGGCAGCGGGCCGAGCCGGCAGATGAGCGGCGCGTGCGTGAGCGTTTTCACGGCGGTGCCGAAGTCCTCGAAGGGCGGCTGCGGCGTCCCGTAGAAGGCCGTGAGATCGGCGGGATCGGGCTCAGCCGGCAGCGCCGGACCTGCCGGCGGCGGCTCTCGCATCGCCGCGTCGCCGAGCAGCTCGGCGCGACTGACGCCGCGAACGGCCAGCAGCAGCAGCGGATTTTTGGTGATCGCCTCGCCCAGCAGGTAGTAGACCGCAGCCAGATGCTTGCAGGGATTGGCGTAATCCGGACAGGAGCAGCGGCTCGACAAATCGTTCTCTCGCTGCGGGAAGAGCGGGCAGCCGGCCGCGCGGAAGAATCCCTCCACCTCAAGCGGCAGCTCACCTACCAACAGGCGCGCCACCAACATCGGCCGCGCGCGTAGCGCCTCGATCAGCCGCGTCTTGCCGTCCTCCGGCACGGTGCGGAAGCGGATGGTGCTGGCGTAGGGTTCCTTGTTAGCGCCCTGCACGCGGGCGGTAATCATCCCTGACGCGATCTCGAGCTGTGACACCTGGCCGGACACCGCGTAGTTGCGACCGCGCCCCAGGCGCGCCCCGAGGCGGAAGCGCTCGATGACCTCGGTCCAGCGCCGGCTCCACCACACGCGCAGCGGCCCGCTGTGCGCATGTTGTGAGCGGATACCGCCCCTGACCGTCAACGGCGCGCGCAGCGCGTATCGCTTTTTTTTGCTCATTCCCCCACCTCGTCAGCAATGACCGTTTCGGAGAGCCGCAGGAGCTGGTCCAGTTCGTCGTTGGAGAGTTCAGTCAGGAACACCTCGCCGCTGGTCACGATCTCAGCGGCTAAGGCGCTCTTGTGCGCGATCATGTCGTCAATGCGCTCTTCCAGCGTGCCGCCACAGAGAAACTTGTGGACCATCACGTTACGGGTCTGCCCGATGCGGAAGGCGCGGTCGGTGGCCTGGTCCTCTACGGCAGGATTCCACCAGCGGTCGTAGTGAAAAACGTGGCTTGCGCGGGTCAGGTTCAGGCCGATGCCGCCCGCTTTGAGCGAGAGGACAAAGGCCTGTGGTTCGGCGCTTTCCTGAAACGCCCGCACCATGTGGTCGCGCGCTTTGCGCGGAACACCGCCGTGCAGAAACGGCATGTCACGCCCGAACGTTTCGCAGAGGCGTTGCTTCAGCAACGCGCCCATCTCAGCGTACTGGGTAAAGATCAGTGCGCTCTCGCCGCGCTCGAATATTTCCTCCAGCATCTCTTCCAGGCGCTGCAGCTTGCCGGATGGGCGCGCCATCGCCTGCGGCTGACCGAGGTAGTGCGCCGGATGGTTGCAGACCTGTTTGAGGCGGGTCAGCACGCTGAGAATCAGGCCACGCCGCGCGATCCCTTCAGCGTCGGCCGCATCGCGGCGGAACTGTTCCAGCACCTCTTCGTAAAGGTGCGCCTGCTCGCGCGTGAGGGTGCAGGTCACGGTGCCTTCGTGCTTCTCCGGCAAATCCGCGATGATCTGTTTGTCGGTCTTGAGCCGCCGCAGCAGAAACGGCGCGGTGAGGCGCCGCAGCCGCGTGCGTGCTCCGGGATCGATGCCGGACTGGATCGGGCGGAAGAAGGCTTCGCGGAACACCGCGCGTTTGCCCAGCAGACCGGGATTGAGAAAATCCATCAGCGACCAGAGGTCGCCGACGTGGTTCTCGACCGGCGTTCCGGTCAGCGCGATCCGGTAATCGGCTTGCAGTGCGCGGGCGGCCTGGGCTTGGCGCGTGTCGGGATTCTTGATGTTCTGCGCCTCGTCGAGCACGATGCCGGCCCAGCCGACTTTACGCAGGTCGGCGTAGTCGCGGTAGAGCAGATGGTAACTGGTGAGCACGACGTCCACGCCCTTTGTCTCGCGCGCAAACGAATCGCCGTGCCAGCGCTGTGCGCCGTGATGAAGCCTCATGCGCAGGTCGGGCGCGAAGCGCTGGCCCTCTCGCAGCCAGTTGCCGAGGACAGACATCGGGGCGGCCAGCAGAACCGGGCGGCGTTCGCCGCGCGCTTTCTCGTGCAGTAGAAAGGCCAGCGTTTGAATCGTTTTGCCGAGGCCCATATCATCCGCCAGACAGCCGCCGAAGCCCCAGGTGCGCAGAAACGCCAGCCAACTGAAACCGCGCACCTGGTAGGGACGCAGCTCGCCGCAGAACGCGGCGGGCGGCGGCAGCAGATCGAACGCCTGTTCGCCGCGCAACCGTTTGAGGAACGGGGCCAGCCAGCCGCCGCCCCGCACGTCGGAGACCTCCAGTCCGCCCCGGCCTGCGGAGCCCAGCGCCAGCCGCACGACCTCCAGCGCGGATTGCGAAGCCGTCTGCTTGCGCTGCGTGACTCGCAGCGCCTCCTGAAGCTGGCGTACGTTGATCTCGATCCAGCGGCCCCGGAAGAAGACCAGCGGCGATTCGGAGTCCAGCAGCGCCTCCAGCTCCTCGCGCGAGACCGGCTGACCGTCCAGCGTGACCGTCCAACTCAACGCCACCTTCTGCTCCAGCGCCTGCGGGCCTTCGGATGCGCCGGCGTGCGGCATCGCATCCGCTTCCAGAGTGACGCTTTTTTGCGCGTTGCGGCTCCACCACGCCGGCAAGCTGACGCCGTAGCCGGCCGCCTCCAGCAGCGGCGCGGCGGCGTTGAGAAAGGCGTGCGCCTCATCGGACGACAGCATGCAGCCCAAACCGCGCGGGTGCATTTCAGCTTTGGCCAGCGGCGCAAAGAGCATGCCGGCCTGGCCCAGCGCGATCAGGAGCGCTTCGTCTGCACCTGCAATAAATGATGCGCGGTCCGTCTGGTGTGCGCCGCTTAAGCGCACGTGCAGGAACCACGGCTGGCCCGGCGCGGGCGCTTCTTCCAGTTCGAAAAGCAGCGCGTCGTCACAGGCCTCTCGGCTTTCGACCGGACGACGCCACAAGGCGACCGCGTCATGCAGGTCGTCAAGCTCATCCCCTGTCTCCCAGCGGATCACCGGGTTCTCACCGCGCAATGCGGCAAGCCAGGCGTCGTGGGCGCTATAGAATTTGCCGTGTTCGGCATGCGACCGCGAGAGCGTCGTCACCACGCTGACCCGCACCAGGTGGTCGGTCAGCTCCTCGAGCAGCGCGGCGGCATAGTGCCAAGGTTTTGTCCCCAGCGTAAGCAACGGCGGCAGGCACCCGGCCAGCGCCTCGAGTCGCCGCCGGTCGGGCGGATCGAGCGACGCCTGCCAACGGGCCTCGAGGCACCCGTCGTCGCGCCGCACGAGCGCGGGCAGAAATCTGCCGCGGGCCACGAGCGAACCGGCAAACCGGAAGAGACGGGCGAACGCCAACAGATCCTCACCGGCGAATACGCCGTCGGCCAGCCGCCGTTCCTGGCAGGCCCCCAACAAGGTGAAGGCCTGTTTCCAGGTCAGAGAGGCGGCCGAGACCCGCCAGGCGTCGAGTGTCACCGGTGGCGAGACGGACGCACCGGCGGACAAGAGGAACGGTTGCGACGGCACCGGGAACGCGTCTGCGGAAAGCCGGCCCGTCGGCAGACGCAGGTCCAAACCCGACATCTGAAAATCCGCGGTTTCCCACAGAAATCCTTTGAGGACGCTGCCGAGGGTTTCTGCGC
>JAGOBZ010000225.1 GCA_017999015.1 Kiritimatiellia bacterium | reverse complement strand
CCTTATGACTTCACGCTGATGACCACCGCGAAAGACGGGCGCTACACCATTCTGCCGCGTTTCGAATATCGGGGCCGGCCGGCGTATGACGATCTTACGGTGGCGTATCACCTTCTGAAAGGCGAGCAGGCGGACTATTCGGGCATGGCCCGCAAATACCGCGACTATCAACTGGCGCGTAAAGCCTGCGTGCCGCTCAAAGAGCGGATGAAAACACGCCCCGAACTGGCTTATGCCGCACGCAGTCTGGAAGTGCGCATCCGGCAAGGCTGGAAACCCGTGCCCACGCCCGTGGAGCACCAGACGCGGCAAACAGAGCCGCCCATGAAGGTCGCGGTGACCTTTGACCGCGTCGGCGATATTCTGGACGAGTTCAGACGGCAGGGGGTTGACCGTGCGGAAGTCTGCCTTGTGGGGTGGAATCAGAAGGGCCACGACGGACGCTATCCGGATCTTTTCCCGGTCGAAGAACAGTTGGGCGGCGAGGTGAAACTCAGGGCGTTGATCAAGAAGGCGCAGGCGATGGGCTTTCAGATTGTCTGCCACAACAACAATTCGGACGCCTACATGATCGCCGACTCATGGGATGCGGAATTTATCGCCAAAAACCCGGACGGAGCCCTGTCCACCCATTCGGCATGGAGCGGCGGCCGGATGTACAATATCTGCCCGCAGCGCGCCTACGAGCGTTTTCAGCAGAAGGATATGCTCGCGATCGCCGATCTCGGGTTTCGTGGCCTGCATTACACGGATGTGGTGACGGTTGTGCCGCCGCGCCCCTGTTATGACCCGCGCCATCCCGTCAACCGCAATCAGGCCGCCCGCTGGGTCGGGAACATGCTGGCAGGAGCACAGTCTGCGTTCGGCGGTGCCGCCTCGGAGGGCGGCCATGACTTCTGTTGCGGCGTCTTGGATTACGCGCTCTATGCCTCTATCGTGCCGCCCAAGCCGCACCCGATGGTCGACCGCTTCGTGCCCTTCTGGCAACTGGTCTATCACGGTATCATCATGAGTAATCCGTTCCCGCCCACCTGTAACTACACCATCAAAGATGATACCACGCGCCTGATGTTGACCGAGTTCGGCGGGCGGCCGTTCTTCTACTACTATTCCAACTTCCTCGACAAGGGTAACGCCTGGATGGGCACGGCAGATATCACCTGCGAGACTGACGAGGCCCTCAAGGCGAGTGTCGCCAAGATCAAAGAGGGCTATGACGAGTTCACCGCGCGCGCGCGTCTCCAGACTGAATTCATGGAGCGTCACGAACGTGTGGACACGGATGTGTACCGGACCGTGTACTCGGACGGTTCTGAGATCGTCTGCAACTACCGGCAGACCGCATTCGTCTACAAGGGGCGAACGGTCGCGCCGCTGCAGCATATCTTGATAGGGCCGTGAAGGGTAGCCCGAGCCACACGCCGGCGCCGGTGCGGATGCGATTCAGCTTTGTTGAATTCGCACCCGAAGGAGGACCCGGATCGAGGAGATAGGAGTAAAACGTATGAAGTGCGGCAAAGTGCTGGGACTTGTTATGGCGGGCATCACCTTTTGGGCCGGCGCGGAAGAGGTCGCGCCCACCAAGAAGGTGGACGTCCTCGATCCGCTGACCTGCCGCTGGACGTTCGGCAACCACGAGCCGCTCTCCATGTACCGCCGAGCGGGCCGGCAGACGACCGGCGGCGTCGAGGGCGGCGCGCTCTGGCTTGAAGAGTGGCACCGCTGGTTCGACAGCGAGGCATGCCCCGCGCTGATGCGGGAACTGGGGCTGAACTTCTGCCACTGCCGTTTCTACAAGGGCATGGGCTGGGACTTCGAGTCGCGCGATTTTCCGAACGTGAAACGCTTCGTCGAAAACGCCCATCGCCACGGCGTGCGCGTACTGGCCTATGTGCAGTTCTCGACGCTGTATTATGAAACGATGCTCGAAGAGATTCCCGATCTCGCCGATTGGGCTGCGATTGACGAAAACGGCAAGAAGCGCACCTACCACGGCGATGGGTATTACCGCTGGATGCCCTGCATGAACGCGCCGGGCTTCGAGCCCTATCTGAAAAAAGTGATCCGCATCGCGCTCAACGAAGGCGGCTTTGACGGCGTGATGCTCGACAATGCCTTTATGTCGCCCTGCCACTGTTCCCGCTGTACCGCGCTTTTCCGCGAATACCTGGCCCGGGAGCCGGATCCGCAACGCCGTTTCGGCATACCGACCGTCCGTCATGTCATGCCGCCGCCTCCGCGCAAGCCCGCTTACGGCGAGCTTCAAGACCCGGTCGAACAGGCGTGGATCCGGTTCCGCAGCGAACGCCTGACCGCCCTGTATGAGCGGCTGTATGCCTTCACCAAGAGCTGCAACCCGAAGGCGGTTTTCTCCGCCAACATCTGTAACATCCGGCGGTCGAATATGGCGAACAGTGCGTCCTTGGACATGCATGGTCTCGGGGCGTGTTTCGATCTCTACGTGTCGCAGTCCGGCAACGCGCCCGGGCTCGCGGACGGCTGCATCATCAACCGCATCCGCGAGATGAAGCTGGCGAAAGTTCTCAACACGCCTATTCTTGCACTTTGCGATGAAGATGCCGGGTTGTCAGACGAAGCTGATTCAAAATATTTCCTTCCGCTTATGGAAGATGCTGTTTTTGGGGGCATCCCCACTGACCGCACGGTCATGAAACCAGACCGTAACAGGGTGTCGCCCGAGCTTGTCGCCTTTCGCCGTCCGCTGCTCAAGCGGTTCAACACGACCCTTCGTGAAAACCGCGAAAGTTTTTCCGCACCGACATACGCGCCCCTGCACCTGCTCTATTCCCGAGAATCCATGATGTTTTCGGAGAAAGCGTACCGGGCTGTTCTCAGCGCAGAGGAGATCCTGCTGCGGAATCACCTGCCCTACGGGCTGCTGCCCACCGCCGCCGGCAAACCTCTGAAAATACCCTCGGCTTGCAGCGTCTTGCTGGTGTGCGATCAACGCTGTCTCTCGGAGTCCGAGGTGGCTGCGCTGGTGCAGTTCGCCACGCGCGGCGGACGGCTGATCGTCACCGGTGAGTCGGGCGCATACGACCCCAGTTACCGCCAGCGGCGCGAGAACCCGCTCGTCAATGGGCTCGCCGGCTGCGGTAGCGCCGTGTGCCGGACCGGAGTCGACACGGCACCGATCAAAGGAACCGGGTGGACGATTCAGGTGGGCGCACCGACCGATGGCGGCCGCCGCCTGCTGGAAGAGATCAATAAGCTATGGCAGCCCGAACTCAGCATTCAGGCGCCGGCCACTGTTTTTGCGGAAGTCAAGCGTAGCGCCAATACCTTCCATGTTCATTTGCTGAACTACGCCAAAGAGCCGGTCGCGCAGGGCGCGCGAATCGAAATCAGGGGAAAGCATGCGGCCCGGGCCGTTTGCACGTTTGCCGCCCCGCTGGAAAACCGCCTGTCGTCACCGGTCGCCGCAAAAGCCTCCGGCGAGGACGTCGGCACGTTTGAGCTTCCCGCGTTTCGCGAATATGCTTTGCTTCGGATCGACCTTCCGACCGCTGCAAAATGAACGGGGGAGACCGAGACCGCGCGCGCGCAGACATTAAATATGGAGGGTGATGAGAATGTGGAATCTGGCAAAAAAGTCAGCGTTTTTTGCGTTTGCCGGTTGGTGTTCTCTCGCTTTGGCACATGCGCAGGAACAAGAGGACAAGAGGGGTGCACGGTCTGCCATTCCCGCTGGAATTTTGAAAGAGTCGGGGCTGTTGGAGCGGCCCGATCTCATGGTGAAACAGTTCCTTCTCGCCGAGATTGACGCCGGTCACACGAACTGGCAAACGCGCTACGAGACGGTCAAGACGGCAGACGATGTCGCGGTTTATTCGGAAGAGCGGCGAGCTTTTTTCTATCGACAGCTTGGACCCCTGTGGGAAAAGACGCCCCTGAATCCCCGACGGACGGGGACGCTTGAAAAAGACGGATTTAGGGTCGAAAAAATCGTCTTCGAAAGTCAGCCAAAGTTCAACGTAACCGGAGCCCTGTTTCTTCCGGACGGGGCACGCTTCAAGCCCCCGTATCCTGCCGTCTTGTTGCTCTGCGGTCACAACATAGAAGGCAAAGGCGCGAAAAACTATCAGCGGGTCTGTGGCTTGGGCGCAATAAACGGACTTGCGATGTTCGTTGTGGATCCGATCGAACAGGGGGAGCGCATCCAGACGTTCGATGGGAACACGCCCCGTTTTAAGAAACGGAGCGGCGTCGCCCATAACGCCATCGGCGCCGGGTCCATCCTGCTGGGGCGCAGCACGGCGACGTTCGAAGTGTGGGATATGATTCGCGCCCTCGATTATCTCCAGTGGCGAACGGATATCATCCCGAACAAAATCGGCGTTGCCGGTTGCAGCGGCGGCGGAACGCAAACCGCTTACATCATGGCCTTGGATGAGCGCGTGCAAGCGGCGGCACCCTCCTGTTACATCTGCAGCCTGTTCAATGCGCTCACCCACATCGGGCGGCCTCAGGACTCGGAACAGAACGTCTTCGGACAGCTTGCGTTCGGCATGGACCACGCGGACTACTGCATCATGCGGGCTCCGCTTCCAACGCTGATCTGCACTGCGACAAAAGACTTTTTCAACGCCGGCGACGCTTGGTCTTCTTTCCGATACGCCCAAAGAATCTATACCCGACTGGGTGTTCCGGAAAAGATGGCGATCCTTGAAAGCGACGGCGAACACGGGTATTCCCAAGAGCACCGCGAGGGAACCATTCGTTGGATGTTGCGCTGGCTGGCGGGGCGCGATGAAAGGATCACTGAACGTGAGTCGCAGCCTGACGTTGCTGCAGAGGAACTCCGGTGTGTCGGAACGCCCGGCGTGATCAGTCTGCCCGGAGCGAGGACTACGTACGACATCAATCGGGACCTCGCAAAAAGGCTGGCCGTTCAACGAACGGAGACGTGGAAAAGCATGACGCCGGAGCATGCTCAGGCGCTCATCCGCAGGAGGACCGGAATTCGTCCCCTCGGAGAGATTCCGCGTGCCACACGCGTCTACGACGCCGGGAACAGCCGTGATTTCGTGCTTGAAACCGAGAAAAACTGTTTTCTTCCCGTGCGGGTGAACATCCCCGTCGGCACGCGGGAAGCGTCGCTTTATGTCGATGACAAAGGACGATATTCAGACGGAGCGAACGCCTTGTTTGAACACGCTGACAAGGCCGTCGTGTCGGTTGATCTCCGCGGCTGGGGGGAGACGATGGGGGCCGAACAAAAGAGTTCCAGCCATGCACCCGAGTGGTTCGGACAGGACGGAAGCGTCTACTATCTTGCCTATCTTTGCGGACGTTCCTTCGTCCAGATGCGGGCAGAAGACCTCTTGGCCGTTGCCAGATACCTGCGCGATCAATATGGCGTCAACGTCCATCTTGTTGCCGACGGTTCTGCGCGGACGATTGCCCTTCATGCGGCGGCGGTTGCCCCGGAATGTTTCGCCTCGGTGGTTATTGAAAACGAAGCAACGCTGCAAACCTGGCATTCGCGAGTTCTGGA
>JAGOBZ010000224.1 GCA_017999015.1 Kiritimatiellia bacterium | reverse complement strand
GGATGGAGGATCCGGACGGTTTCGCCGCCGGGCAGAGGAAAGCAGGGCGGGCGGTAGTGCTCGTCATACCAGAGGCACTGCAGGTGGCGCTCGGTCCAGTGGAAGCCGGAACGGTAGGGGACGCCGGGCTCGAGAACAGCGGACGGCGGATCGGACCGCATCTGCGCATAGGCATCAGCGAGATGGAAGGGATCTGTCCGCATGGTTCTCCCGTCAGAGGATGAACGTTCAACACGCCTGTAGAAACGCGGTAAAACTTTCAACTTTCAACGCTCAACGCTCAACTCTCAAGGATAATTCATTGGGTTTTGGAATTCATTCACAGTTCTCCCCACTTGAACGTTGAGCGTTGAACGTTGAACGTTGCGCGGTCATTCTCTTTTTCTACACGCCGGCCTGCTGGCGCATGGTCGCGAGCGCCTTTTTCCAGGCCTCCTCAACGTTCTCTTTGGGCCAGCCGCATTCGCAGGAGACGCCGCCGGCGTAGCCGATATCGTGCAGCGCTTTGAAGTAGCCGCTCAGGTCCTCGCCTTTGGTGCCCGGGGCTTTACGGCCCTCAAGCTCGGCGATGTGACAGTGGCGGATGCGGGCGCCGGCCTTGCGGATGGCGTCCGGGCCTTCGTCTTCCTTCATCATGTGGTAGAAGTCGGCCAGGAGCTGGATGCGCGGGCGGTCGATCGCGTCCACATACGCGATGCCTTCGGTCACTGAGTTGAGGAGGTTTGTCTCGCCCTTGTTGAGCGGCTCCAAAACGATCGTGACCTTCAGATCCCGGATGCGGTCGCCGAGCTTGCGGCAGAAGTCAATGAACTGTTCTTTGCCCTTCGCGGCATCGAAGCCGTCCGGAAGCTTGCGCGCGCCGCCGCTGCCGAAGACGATGCAGGGCACGCCGAGCAGGTCGGCGCGCCGGCAGGCGGTGACCGCATACTCGAGCGCGGTGTCGTGCGTGGTTTCGGATCCCGTGAGCCGGTACGTGGACGGGATGAACCCGTTACACGAGCGGAACGGCAATGCCGACAGTTTGAGCTTAGTCAGCTCGGCCTCGTACTCGGCGTCGGGCATCGTGGGCTTGAAGGTTCCGCCGACGCCGCCTTCGATGAAGTCGTAGCCGATGGCCTTCAGGCGCTCCGCCTTGTCAGGGCCGGCGCAGACCCCGAACAGGAGTTTGCCCTGCCGGTCGGCGGCGCGGGCCGCGCAAACAGAAACTGCGGCTGCCGCGCAGACGGTGTGCTGCATGAAGCTTCTCCGTGTGAAACGCATGGTCAGAATCCTCCGCCAACTTGGCCGTTGAACGTTGAGCGTTCAGCGTTGAGCGTTCATGTTCAGTACCCTTTGAACACCTTGCCGCCGGCGACGACCTGGCGCAGCGCACGGTCGAAGGTCGCCCGCATGCCGGTCCGCAGCGAGGCGTTGGACATGATGAGCGCCACCGCGTGGCTGTAGCCGGCCTCGATCGGGGCGTTCGGCTGCTTGCGCGAGCGGATGCATTCCATCCAGTTGCGCATGTGGGCGACTTCCATGCCGCCCGCGCCGGTGTTGGCGGCGGTCGAGGCGACCTCGGTCTCGGCGAGCTTCTTGGTCTCCTCCTTGGCCTTTTCAACGCCTTCGTTCGAGACAGTGCCCTTGATCAGGTCGATCGTGCCGATCGCGGAGTGGTACTTCTCGACATTGCCGCGCGCGGAGTTGGTCTGGCGCGAGCTGAAGACCGCCTGGAAGCCCTTGGACGGATCGTTGTCCGGGCCGTACTCGAGGATCGTGGTGAAGGTGTCGCAGCTCTGGCGGCCGTCTTTCCAGGCGTAAATGCCGCCGGCAGCCATGGCGGAACGCGGGAAGTCGAAGCCGGTGAACCAGGAGACGGTGTCGATCTGGTGGCACATCCACTGGCCGGGAATGCCGGAAGAGTAGGGCCAGAAGAGACGGAACTCGAGGTACTTGCGCGGGTCGAAGGCGACCATCGGACGGTCGAGCAGCCAGCGCTTCCAGTCGGTGTCGGCCTCTTTGAGGCTGGCGACCAGCGCCTCCGGACGGCGCCAGCGGCGCGGCTGGTTCACGTTCCAGCAGAGGTCCACGTAGGTGATGTCGCCGAACTTGCCGGAGCGGATGTAGTCGTTGGCGATGTGGTAGGCGTTGCCGCTGCGGCGCTGCGAGCCGATCTGCACGACGGCCCCGCCGCGGTTGCCGGCCTTGCGGGCGGCGTTGACGGCATCGAGCACGGCATTGGCGGCATCCATGTCCTCGGCCATCGGTTTCTCGGTGTAGGAATCCTTGCCGGCGGTGACGGCATGCACGGTGTGGCGCGCGTGCTGGAAGTCGGCGGTGGAGATGATCACGGCGTCAACGTTTTTCGCCTTTTCGTACAGGTCTTCATCGCTCTTGTAGAGGTCGATGCCATGTCCGATCTTCTCTTCGATCCGGGCCTTGCCTTCGGTGCGACGCTGGCTCCAGAGGTCGGCCAGCGCGACCATGTCGAAGTTCAGCGCGTCCTTTGACTTGATGAAAGAGGGCAGCAGGGCGTCCTTGAACCGGTCTGAGAAGCCGACACAGGCCACGTTGATCCGGCTGTTGGCGCCGGCCACGTTCTGCGACGGGGCCTGCTGGGCTTTAAGGATACCGGGCAGGGCGGCGAGCGAGGCGCCTGCGGTGGCGGACTTCACGAAGAGACGGCGGTTGATCTTCAGCAGTTTCATGGTTCTCCCTCTGTATGGCGCCCGGGCGGCAGACGCATCACCTGCCCGTAACATGCTAGACACCATTTAACATACCCGGAAGTATAACAGGAAATGGCCAAGGCTCAAGTAAACACAGTCGAGGCACGCAATATTTTTTGACCTGTTTTTTGACTGGGGTGCGATCCGACTCCGTTGAATCCGCGCCCGGAGGTCAGGCCTCAGACTGGAAGATGCCCTGGAAGTCGACCGCTTCGGCGGCCATGGCAAAGACGGTCAACGGGAGGCCGGAGGTGCCGTCAAGAAACGCGCGGGAATACGCCGCGTAGGCGTCGTCGGACTCATTTTCAGGCTTGCGCACGCCCAAGAAAACGAGGGATGCGTCACGTGAGGCCTCTCTGATCCGCTCGAAGGCGGGACGCTCGTCTTGGATGAGCACTGCGATCTCGGCGTCGACGCGCGCCTGGCTGAGAAAGGTGTCGAGTGTGCGCCGCGCCTCGTCGCGCGCCTCTTCCTTCTCGACGACGTGGCACAGACGCAGTCGGGCGCCGGACCAGTAGGGACTGCGTTTGACCATGCAGGCCAGCGCCAGCATGAAGGCGACATTGGGCGTGAGGCCGCGCCACCAGATGTCGATGCGCGGTCCGGCGGCTGCGGCGCTTTCATCGGCCGTCTCCCGCACAATGATCAGGTTGCGGCGAGTGTGTGCGACCAGCCGCACCAACCGTGCGAAGGGCAGCAGGGTGTCCGGCTTGTCCGAGACGCCGATCAGCACCGTGTTGGGCGTGAGCGGTCCGTAGCCGTAGGCGCGCACGAGTTCGCGGATGCCCGACCAGTGATCCTCGCCGGGCTGGATGCGGACCTGCGCCTCCACGCCTTGTTTTTCCAGATAGCCGCGGATCGACAGGCGCAAGTTTTCGGCGCGCTCGGCGGTCCAGGTGCTTTCGGGGATGATCGAGGCGACTGTCACCAGGCTGCGGTTCCGCGAAATGGCATCGGCCATCTCGATCAGATGCCAGCGGCGCGTGGGTGCGCCCGCCAGAACCAGCAGGTTCGGACGCCAGTTGCGTTCGCCGCCGGTGTGTTGCGCCAAGCGCCGTACCACCATGCGCGCACCGAACATCAACAGGCCGACCCGCATGTCACCCCAGCGCGCGCGCAGTGCGCGGCGTTTCATGATCCAGTAGACGGCGGCGACAAAGGCTGTCGCGACCAGCGTCCAGCCGGCGCTGATCATCAGCATCATTTTGAGGCACACGGCAAAGCCGATCAGCGAGAGGGCCGCTGGCACACGAAAAGTTGGTCGCCATGAGGGATTGCCCATCAGTTCTTCGAGCCCGGCGGAGAGATTGAGCAGCCCGTACGCCGTGAGATAGAACATGGTCAGAACCGGCGCGATCAGGTTGATGTCGCCCAGCAGGATTCCGGCAGCACCGATCGCCAGCGCGAGCAGCGTCGCCAGACGCGGGTCGTTGCCGGCACCGTAGCCGCGCCCCAGGATTTTTGGCAGAACGCCGTCCTGCGCCAGGGCCTGCAACGTGCGCGGCGCCGAAAGCAGGCAGCCGACCGCGCTGGAGAGCGAGGCGGCCCAGATGCCGAGCAGGATCAGCGAGCCCCAGCGCGCGACCTTCTGCACGATCAGCGTATCGGTCAGCAGCACCCCTCGATCCGACACGGCGGCGTTCAGAAAAATCGGGATCGCCATATAGATCGCGTAGCCGGTCAGCACCGCGCAGATCGTGCCGAGCGGCAGCGAGCGGCTCGGGTTCTTGAGGTCGCCGGACATGCTCACGCCCGCGAGGATGCCGGTGACGGCCGGGAAGAAGACCGCCAGCACCGGCCAGAAGCCGAGCACTGGGGGCGCGGCGGCCGGCGGGGTCAGGGACGCCGCATCCGGGGGACCGCCGAGAAACAGGGAGAGCAGCGAGAGCACGATGAAGGCCATTACGACAAACTGCGTGCGCAGCGCGAGATCGGCCGAGAAGGCGGTAATCACGCCGAGGACCGCGAGCGTCACCAGGCCCGTTGTTTTGACATCCAACATCGGCAGCACGGCAACCACCGATTCGGCGAAGCCGGCTGCGTAGAAGGCGATGCTGATCGCCTGCGCCAGAAAGAGCGGAATGCCGATTGCACCGCCGGCCTCGACGCCGAGCGAGCGCGAAATCATGTAATACGCGCCGCCACCCTTGACACGCATGTTGGTGGCGAGTGCCGACACCGAAAGCCCGGTGAGAAACGTGACCGAACTGGAGAGGGTCACGATGACCAGCGTCAGGGTGAGCCCGACATGGCCGAGCACCCACCCCGAACGCAAGTACATGATCACGCCGAGGATCGTGAGGATACTCGGCGTGAAGACGCCTTTGAATGTGCCAAAGGCATACCCTTTTGCGGACGGCTCATTCATAGGGCCGTGCCCTCAAAGGTTTAACGCGCCAACAGCGCGTGCGCTTTTTCCAGGACGTTTTCGACGGTGAAGCCGAATTGCTTGGCCAGCTCTTTGTAAGGCCCCGAAGCACCGAAGGTGTCGAGCGTCACCATCTCGTGCTTGGAGCCCGCGTAACGTTCCCAGCCGAACGCGCAGCCGGCCTCGATCACGAGGCGGCGCTTACAGTCGGGATCGATGATCCGTTCGCGGTAGGTCTTGTTCTGTTTTTCAAACAACTCCCACGACGGCATGCTCACGACGCGCACGTTCTTGCCTTCAATCAATTTCGCGGCATCCAGGGCCAGTTCGACTTCCGATCCGGTCGCGAGCAGGATCAGGTCGGGGGTCCCCTCGCCGCTCTGCCACAGGGTATACGCGCCCTTCTCGACGTTTGCGGCGGACGGGTGCTTGGTGCGGTCGATCACCTTCATGTTCTGGCG
>JAGOBZ010000223.1 GCA_017999015.1 Kiritimatiellia bacterium | reverse complement strand
GAGGTGCCCAGGAAGCCGGTCTGCAGGCAGTCCCCGTGCTCCTTGATGTTTTGCAGCAGAATCGCCTTGGTTGCTGCGACGGCCCTTGCGTCTTCCAACAGGCCGAGCTTAAGTGCGAAGAGGCACGCCGTCTGCAAGTCGCGGAATGTCTTCGAAAGCAGTCTGTCTTCCGCCACATACGTGCTGCGGATGTGCGCGAGCGCCTTTTCCGCAGTGTCACGGAAGAACTTTTCGTCGCTCTTCTCGCCGATCACCGCCGCCAGTTCGGCCATCATCCGCGCATCCCAGAGCCAGTAGCACGCGCCCAGATAATCCCAGTACTCGAACGCCTCCTTCGGCGGCGTTCTGCCCCACGTCGCGTTGCACGGCTGATACTTTTCGTAGGACAGCCAATCCGCATACTGTCCCTTGCCGGGCGGAGTGGCGTGTTTCGTCTCCGCGAGACGCGCCATGTACCGCTTCATCGATGTCCAGTTCTCCTTGACGATCGACGCATCGCCGAAACGACGCCACAGTGTGTGGGGCACGATGATGCCCGCATCCGCCCAGCCGAAGCGGTCGCCCTCGTTGCCGTACTGCGCCACCGGCGCGACGGAAGGATACGATCCTGTGTCCTCGAGCTGGCTGTCACGCATGTCGCGCATCCACTTGTAGAGAAAGCCGTAGACGTCCGCGTTGCAGGAAGCCGCCTCCGTGAAGACCTGCGTGTCGGCCGTCCAGCCGAGGCGCTCGTTGCGCTGCGGGCAGTCCGTCGGCACGGAAAGGTAATTAGAATACTGTCCCCACTTGACGTTGGAGATGAGGCGGTTGACATCCTTCTCGCCTGTTGTGATGCTGCCGAGTTCCAACTCCTTCGCGATAGACGTGACGGGGACGGACTCCAGCTTCCCGATGGTCACCTTATCCGTCGCCGTGATTGAAAGATAGCGGTAGCCGAAGAAGGTGAAGCGCGGCATGTAGGTCTCATCGCCTGCGCCTGCGAACGTGTAGATCGTCCGCGCACCGTCTTTATGAATGCCGCGCAGGTTCACGCGGTAGGTGGACCCTTCCGGACCGTCGTTGCCGCGGCTCTTCAGCCCTCCTTCATCATTCAGCATTTCGGCAGGCAGGAGCGTGATCGTCGTGCCCGCGGCGGCGGACGCCGTGAACCGCGGCTCGGCAGCGGCGTTCTGACCGAAATCCACGACGAGCGTTTCACCCGGCGAAAGCGTCATCTTCTGGCCCGGTTTGTACGAGCGGCTGACCTTTACCTTGCCGAATTTGCTCGTTCCGTCAGCGCCTTCTACGCCTTGCCAGACGTATGCGGTCGTCGGCTGCATCGTGAGATCCTCGCGCAGCCGGATCGGACTGCCTTCCATCGGAACGATCTCGCCCTTGAACTCGTCAATCGTCTTCACCGCCTTGAATGCGTCGTATCCGCCCTTTTGCGTCCAGCGCATCGTCTCGCGCGCGTCAAATTCCTCGCCTTCAAAAATCGATGCGCGCTTCACGGGGCCGGCGATCGTGCCGAGCCATGTGCCGTCCGTCCCGAACCGCTTCTCGGAGCCGTCAGCGTACCGGACGATCAACTGCGCGCGAAACGCGGACTCCCTGCCGCGGTAGTGGACGATCTTGTCGCGCCACCAGCCTGCGGAAACCATTGCGGAGAACACGTCCCCGCCGCCTTTTTTTCCGAGCAGGTCCGTCACGTCGTAGGTGAACGCATGGCGTGTCTTGAAGACGTGCGTGAAACCGGGCTTGAGGAAATCGTCGCCGACGCGCGCGCCGTTCACGTACGCTTCAAACACACCCTGTCCCGTCACAGTCCAGTACGCTTCCTTCACGTCCGGGCCAAGGTCGAGCGCCTTCACGAAGCAGCTCGTGCCCGGCACAGAACGCTCATTTTTCGGGACGTTATTGGAGGAAATGATGTCTTGTCCCGGCACGGCGATCCATTCTGAACCCCGCCACTCCTCCGCGGCAAGAAGCCCCGTGGTGAACGTTCCCTTCGCCGGCTGGAGCCACACTCCCTTTTCATCACGCACAGAAACTTCCCACACGTATTTCGTCGCGCTCTTCAGCGCCGGACCGCCGTATTCCACGCCTGCCGACCTGTCATCGGCCACGCTCTGGCTGTCCCACACGACTGTGCCGAGCTTGCTCCCCTCCGCCGTCCCGACTTTGATCCGGTACGCCGTCTGCCTCGCGCCCTGCCGCATCGACGACATCTTCCAACTGAAGACGGGCTTGGCGATGTCGGAAGGCGAAACGAGGCGGCAGGTTTGCAGCCCGACGGTCTTCGATGCGTCGGTGTTGATCATGCTGGAAACGCACCCGGCGAGTGCCGCCGCCGCGCAAACGGTTAAACATATTCTCATTTCGATCCTTTTCACATGGTTGACAACAGGGATGATACCAAAACCGTGCTTGCCGCTTCACGAAAAAAACGGCCTGTTTCTTTTGTTTCTTTACTGCCCGACGTTTGCCTATTGTTCCAAACGGTTGTAAACAGTAAGATAAGCGTCGAAGAGAAACATTTTCCGCGAGGGCCGGATGAAGGATCGTTTGGACACATTGCTGGTGAAGGCCGGGTTGGCCGAGAGCAAGGAACAGGCCCAGCGTCTGGTTCTGGCCGGCGAGGTGCGCGTGGCGGGACAACGCGCGACGAAGCCGGGACATAAGGTGGATGCGGCGGCGCCCCTTTCTGTGGACGCACGGCCGCGTTTCGTGAGTCGCGGCGGCGACAAGTTGGAAGGGGCCTTCGCTGCCTTCCCGGGTTTCACTGTTGCGGGCAAGGTGTGCCTAGATGTCGGCGCCTCGACCGGCGGCTTCACCGACTGCCTGCTCCAGCACGGCGCGGCGCGTGTCGTTGCGGTGGATGTCGGCAAAGGTCAGTTGCATTGGAAGCTGCGGCAGGACCCGCGGGTCACCGTGATCGAGGGATTCAACGCGCGTTACCTGCGGCTGTCGGACCTGCCTGAGCAGCCTCAGGCCGGGGTGACCGATGTGTCGTTCATCTCACTGAAGCTGATTTTGCCGCCGATGACCGATGTCCTGCTGCCGGGCGGTGAATTGCTGTCTCTGATCAAGCCGCAGTTTGAGGCCGGTCGGGAGAAAGTCCCCGGGGGAGTGGTTCGCGATCCTGCTGTACGCGAAGCGGTGGTGGCGGATATCAAAGCGTTCGGTACGGCCTCGCTCGGGCTTGAGTGGCGGGGTTGCGTGGAGTCCCCGCTGCGAGGGCCCGAGGGCAATGTCGAGTTTCTGGCTTGGTGGCGGAAAGGGGTGGCAAAAGAAGTATGAAGACAATCGGGGTTATCGCGAATTTCGAGAAAGCGCGGGCGGTTGAAGCGATCCGTCATGTTTCCAGTTTGGCGGGCGGTATGGGCTTCACGGTTTATGCCGAGGAACGCGCGGCAGCGCTCTGCCCCTCGGAACGCGTCTGTCCGGTGCCTGAGTTCGCCGCGCGCGGCGTTGAGGCGGTCGTGGTGCTGGGCGGTGACGGAACGATGCTGGATGCGGTACACCGGGTGGCCGGTCAGAACCTGCCGCTCATGGGCCTGAACATCGGCTCGCTGGGGTATCTCACCAGCGTTGAAGAGCATCAGTTCGCCGTGGCGTTGCAGCAGTTGCGCGAGGGGCGTTTCGATGTGAGCCTGCGTGCCGCGTTGGCGATGGAGGTGGTTCGCCGGGAGGGCGGCAGAGTCACGCTGCCGGACGCATTGAACGACGTGGTCGTGAGCCGCGGCGCCTCGGGCCACGCGGTTGAGATTGATCTGGCGCTTGACGACAAGGCGGTGACGCGTGTGCTGTGTGACGGCATCATTGTCTCGACGCCGACCGGCAGTACGGCCTATTCCTTGTCTGCGGGCGGACCGATTCTGTTGCCTGATACGCCCGCGACGGTCATCAGCATGATCTGTCCGCATACCCTGACATACCGGCCGCTGGTGATCCGCGACACGGTGCGGGTGTCATTGCATGCGGCGACTTGCGTGGTGCCGATGATCGTGAGTTCGGACGGCCGTGATGACGAGCCGCTGCAGCGTGGCGACACGGTGCTTATCGCTCGCAGTCCGCGCAGTGTGCCGCTGATCGAGTTGCACGGATACAATCCGTGTGATGTCTTGCGCCGCAAACTGGGCTGGGGGAGCCGATGAGGATAGGCCGTGGCAAGGATGCTCATCGACGGGCGCGGCGGGACGGAGGGGCGGCATGACGATGTCTCCGTGGATGGCGGTCGCGCTCGCGCTGCCGGTGCTGCTGTGCGGCGAACAGATGGTGCGGCGCGTCCGCCTGCTCAACCGGTTTAACATTCCAGAGCCGGTAATCGGCGGGCTGCTGGTGGCGCTGCTGGTGCTGGCCGCCAACCTTTCGGGCGTGTGTGCGCTGCGGTTTGAAACCGGCGTCTCGCAACGCTGGTGGACATGGCTGGTCTGCACGCCGTCGGAATGGGCGCAATCGCCGGTCAAGAATGTGAATCAGCCGCTGCTGGTCGCGTTCTTTGCCTGCATCGGATTGAATGCGAGCTGGTCGCTGGTCAAGCGCGGCTCGCTGCAGGTCGTTTTGTTTCTCGGCTTGGCGTTGGCACTTGCGGTGCTCCAGAACCTGGTCGGCGTGGGGCTCGCGTCGGCGCTGCACATCCCGCGCATGCTGGGCCTGATGTGCGGCAGTGTCTCCATGACCGGCGGGCACGGCACCGTCATGGGGTTCGCGCAGGAGTTTGAGGCGGCCGGCCTCGACGGGGCGTCCGTCATGGGGGTGGCCGCCGCGACCTTCGGGCTCGTGGCCGGCGGTTTGATCGGCGGACCGGTCGGCGGCGGCTTGATCCGCGCGCGCGGCTTGCGTCCGGCGGCGGACGCGACACCGGCTGTGCAGGACGTGTCGGGCGACGGCATCGGCATCCTTCCTGATCTTCGGCGTTACGCCCGATACGGGCTGTCCGGGCTGTATCATGCGGCGCTGGTGCTGGTCTGCGTCAAACTCGGGACTTGGGTGAGCGTCGGAATCCAAGGGCTCGGCATCACCTTCCCGGTCTACATCGGCGCGATGTTCGTGGGCGTCGGGTTGCGCAATGCGGCGGACCTCATCCATCCGCGCGCGGTCCGCACGGAGCAGATCGATACGCTCTCCTCCATCCTGCTCGGCCTGTTTCTTGCGATCGCGATGATGAGTCTGAACCTGATCGAGCTGGCCGGCGTGGCCAAGGCGATGGTGATCATCCTGGCCGCGCAGGTCGCGCTGACCGCAGCCTTCGCGCGTTTTGTGACCTTCAGGGTCATGGGCGGCGACTATGACGCGGCGGTCATGGCGGCCGGCCATTGCGGCTTCGGCTTGGGGGCCATGCCGAATGCCGTCGCCAACATGCAGGCCGTGACCGAGCGCTACGGCCATGCGCCGCGCGCGTTTCTCGTGGTGCCGATCACGGGCACGTTTCTGGTCGACCTCTTCAACGCCACGGCTATCACGTTCTTCATCCACGCGCTGAAATGAATCTATTCGTTCAGCGGTTGTATGAGTTGATCACCACGCTTTTGTCAGTGATCAGCGTCGGCGCGTCATACAGG
>JAGOBZ010000222.1 GCA_017999015.1 Kiritimatiellia bacterium | reverse complement strand
GTCCTCCGCCAGCGGCGTGACTGACGCCGAATACACTTTTTTCCGCATGACGGTCCCTTCAATCGTTGAAAAACCCGTTGAAAACAGCGTCCGGCATATCGACAATAATCGCACCTAGCTTAGACGTGCAGCGGAAGCGGAACTGAGACGACGTCACGCTCTTGTAAGAGGTGCCGGCGATGGCCTGTGCGCCGCCGACCGGCGTCTTCTCGCCCTGCTCCCAGACCTTTTGCCAGTTTCCGCCGACCTTGGCCTCCAGCACCAAAGCATAAGGCGACTGCGAAGTAAACCGCTCAACCCCCAGCTTCAGCGCCTCACAGGCGACAGGCTGCGCCAGCGTCAGTGTCACCTGCTGGTCCACGCCGCCTTGGAGTCGCATGCCCTTGCCGCGCGCGTACACATAGACCTCCGCGTGGCCGGCCTCGGCGGCCCACACGCCCAGCCGGGACTCGAGCCGCTCGAACGGCCCCTTGGCCGCCTGATCGAATAGCGGAGGAACGGGTTTGTCCTTCTCCCCCGGCGGCGGCGCGTACAGCCACGCGACCGGCACGCGCGTGACGCGCGAATGGCCCAGACCGGACATCGCGCAGTAGCCGAGCAGAACCGCGTCCTGCACCGGATGGATCGCGATGTAGCAGTAGTGTCCGCGCGGATTGCCTTCCAACACCCTGACGTTTTGCCACGTCTTGCCGTCGTCTTTCGAGATCGCCGTGCTCAGCGGCACGCGTTTGTTTTTCAGGCTTCCCGGAATATTGTCGTGGTCGTTCCAGACCAGCAGCAGGTCGCCCGTCGAGGGCAGGCGCTTGATCGAAGCCGGCGATACAGGCGATTTGATCTCCGAAGGCACGGGCGCGCTCCACGTGTCGCCCCCGTCCGAGGAGTGCGAGAGGTACTGGCAGCCGCCGCTGGCGCGGATGAACATCATCACGCGCCCGTCCTTCAGTTCCACCACGCCCGGCTCCTGCGTGGTGACCCGACGCCCCTGAGTGTCAAACCCTTTGTGCACACTCCGACTGCGCCGCCAAGTCGCGCCGTTATCATCGGAGAGGTAGCAAAGCACGCGCCCCTGCCAATCCATCTTGTCCGACCCCTCCACGGTGTGCAGGCAGAGCGGCAGCACGAGGCGACCGCTTGCGAGCTGGATCGCACGATCATTGTTCAGCACATAGTAACCGACCTCGTCTGTCACGCACATCACCGGCTCGCTCCAGGTCGCGCCCTCATCGCGCGAAAGCCGCATCACCGGACGACAGTCGCGCTCGCTGTTTTTGAGCAGGTAGAACAGAGCGAGCGCTTCACTCTTGAGGCGCAACAGACTCACCGACATCACGTTCATGCCGCCTTCGTTCGTCACGAAGATGCTGTCCTCCGCCGTCCAGGTCCGACCACCATCCGCAGAGTACCGTCCAGCCAAATGGGCAGAGTCGTGATCGCCCCCGCCGCCCGTGAAATACGTGTAGACAAACAGGATGCGCCCATCCTTGAGCGTTGCGAATGAGCCCTCGCTGTTGCGCGGGTTACTCTTGGATGGCGGTAGCTCCAACACACGCGCCGGGACGCTCTGCGCACGTGCGCCGACGGCTATCAGCAGCGCGACGGCCAATCCCATCCGCGCAAGGTTTGTGATGCCCTCACTCTTTCGCATACTCGTCTCCCTGGATCTTTTGACAACCTGCCGCCATTCGCTTTACGCCTCCGTCCCTCACCGGATGGACAGAATGGTTCCGGAGTGCGCCGGCCCGTACAGCACGTTCAGCGCGCCCGATCCCGAGAAGTAAACCGACGACGGCTTGAGAGGATTCCGCCGCCGCCGCCCGCCATCCGGACAGCACGAAACCGGCAACGGCCAGACGCAACACCCACCCTTTATTCACTTTCATGGACGCTCTCCTGGTTTGAGACCTGATGATCCGGCGACAAAACCCTGCCCAGTGATCAACACCATCTTACCCCTTCAGGCCATTTAAAACAGTCACAAAACGAGAATTCTATTTTTGTTGTGTTTTACATCCATCGGGACAAATGCCCTCCCGTATCTCGCCAACTCTAAACGCCGACGGTTGAACCGGTTGCCAGCCTTTCCCGCGGACGGGGCCGTCCGCGCCCCCGGTCTTGCGTATCTTTTTCACTGGAAACACATGATCGCGGCCCGCTTCTGCGGCGGTCTCGGCGAGACCGCCCTACCGGCTGCAAGACCCTATTCGATTGGGAGACAGAAGCAGGACGTTCCATGGAACTTGAGCTGCTAGCCAGTCTCGATCTGAGCGCGGGAATTGGCGTCTTCATCGTGAAGACACAAGTGAAGCCCCCTTTTTTTTGATGCTTATCATCTCCTTGTCTCCGAGGTATTAAAACTCCTAAATCCTAAATCCTCCTTCACACACACAAACCCCTTGTTTTCAGAGAAATGATGATTCATACTGAAAAAGAGTTGAAGAGCAACACATGGTGCGGAGTGATGCGACGTGCGACGCCCCCTGCCTTTTCCGATACGAGATGCGCGTGACATGACCATCAAGAACTCCAGAATGCGCTGCGGCGACCTGCCGAACTACCGGGCCTTCGATCTGGCCAAGATCGGCATCCCGGATATCCCCATCCTCTATTTTATCCGCCACACGCAGCGTCTGGCACCGGTCGAACCGCACTGCCACAGGGGCTGTTTCGAGATCGGCCTTTGCCTGCGCGGCTCGCTGGTCCTGGAAAACAACGGCGCCCAGCACACGGTGCTGGCGGACGGTCTCTTTTTCAACCGTCCCGCGGATGCGCACCGGCTGTTGGATTATCCGAAAGGCACGGTGCTCTACGGCATGCTGATCCGCACCGAAAGCCCGAAGCACACGCTGCTGCGCTTCACGAAAGCCGAGAGCGCGGAGATCCGCAGACGGCTGCATGCGCTGCCTGCGCATCTCGCCGCGAACACCTCGCTGGTCAAGCATGAGTTCGCCGAACTCTTTCACGCGTATGACTCGCTGCAGGGGCGTTACCGCACGCTCTGCATGACGGCCATCGGCATGCGGCTGGTCACCGGCCTGCTGGAGATTTCTAGGCACGGTCCTCCGGTTTCACACGCCGACCGGATCGGCGCGATCATCGACACCCTGCGCCGCGCGCCCGAGAAGCATTACGACATCGACTCGCTGGCGCGGCAGGCCGCACTCTCGCCCTCGCACTTCATCAACCAGTTCAAAGCGGTGACCGGCCTGCCGCCCCACCATTTTCTGCTGACCTGCCGGATCGAGGAAGCCAAGCGCCGGCTGAGCGTGAAGGGACTCTCAATCACGCGTATCGCGCAGGATCTGGGCTTCTGCTCCTCCCAGCACTTTTCCTCCCATTTCAAGCGCGCGACCGGCCTGAAGCCGCTTGCCTGGCGCAAACAGTAGCGGCGCAAAGCCCCGCGTTTCGCTCACAGCAGCCGCTTGAAGCCGCTGTGCGCGACAGGACCGCGCAGACGGCTCACGACATCCCCGCGGGCCAGCGCCTGCGACACCTCGAAGAAAACCCTGTCAATCGCCTCCGCATAGCGGTCGACAATGGCATCGGTGTGCGCCCATGTCGGATAGAGTCCCGCTCCTGCCAGAAACCCTAAGGCGAGCATTTCCTGGGTGTAGAGCGTCCGCAACGCATCCGCCTGCGGATGGTCAAAACGGAAATGCGCCAGGCACGGATATCCGCCAACGCGCACCGGCAACGCGTAGCGGCGCGCGCTGTCTATCCAGCACTGCTGCACACGCCTGCCGAGCCGCGCGACGTGGCCGGGGACATCCACGGTATTCAGCTTGCGCAAGGTGGCCAGCGCGGCCACGAACCCGACACTTTCCGTCCAATACGTGCTGCTGATGAAAGAGCCGTGCGCGCCGGACATGGCGGCAGCGGTGCCGATCACCGCCGCGATCGGATGGCCGTTGCCCAGCGCTTTCGCGAACACGGCCAGGTCGGGCATGACGCCGTACTTCAGATGAACCCCGCCGGTGTGCATGCGCCATCCGATGGTGATCTCATCGAAGATCAGCAGGGCCCCCACGCGGCGCGCCTCGTCACGGACGTGCTCGAGGAAGCCCGGATCGGGATCATGGTTGCGGCACGGCTCCATGATCACGGCGGCCAACCGGTCGCCATGCTGTGCGACAAGGGCATCAAACTCATCCCGCCGGTTGTAAACAAAGGGCACCGTCGTGCCGCGGAGTTCACGCGGCACGCCCAAAGGATCTAGTCCCGGCAGAAGATGGCCGCGCAAGGCGTCGGTATCGCCCAGATTGGCCGCCAGATACCAATCCTGCCAGCCGCTGTAGCCGCAGACGGCCACCACCGAGCGATCCGTCGTAGCCCGCGCGATGCGCACGGCCATGGCGCACGCTTCGCCGCCGCAGCGGGCAAACCGGACTTGTTCGGCCCACGGATGGATCTCACAGAGCAGGTCCGCCAATTCAACCTCTTCCGGGGCGTTGAGCGAGCACATGCTGCCCAAATGGATGCGGCGTTGCACGGCATCGGTCACATCCGGGTCACAAAATCCGAGCAGGCACGAGCCGATGCCGTTGGTGGAAAAATCATAATAATGGCGACCGTCCAGATCCCATGTTTCGCAGCCGCGCGCCTCGCTGAAATAGGCGGGCCACTGGCCCGGGGCCATCATTTCCGGCTGTTTGCTCAACAGTTGTACGCCGCCCGGAATGCGTTGCCGGGCGTGCCGGTAAAGCGCCTGCGTCCGTGATCCCTCTTGCTGATCGTCCAGCCATTCCTGTGCCATGCCTGCTCCTCTCATCGTCCTGCTAAAAGTTACACAAATTGCCAGAGCGTCCTGCCCGTGCGCCTTTATGCTTTCGCGCGTATCCCGCGTTTCCACGTCAGCGACTCGACGCCTTTCTTGCGATTCGGAAAGACCGCGCTCACCGCCAGTGCCGTCACGAGGCAGGTCGCTATGCCGATCGCCCCGTAAAGCAACAGGTGCGGCTTCCAAGCCAAGTGCGTCCGGTCCAGCCCGATACACACCGCGTAGTTCGCAACAAGTCCGGTCAGCGCCGCAGCCGCACCGACGCGCCGCGTGAAAATGCCGAGCATGAACAGGCAGGCGAGACCGCTCGTCAGGATGCCGATGAACGTCAGGAACTGGTCATACACCGAACGGATGTCCACATTCGCCAGCACCAGCGCGCCGGCCATGCCAGCCAGCCCCACCGCAACGGTGCAAGCCTGCGCGAAACGGACCTGCGCGCGGTCGCCCGCCCCCTGCCTCAGACGCACAAACCAGTCACTTGTCAGCGCCGTGGCCGAGGAATTGATGTTCGCGGCCAAACTCGTGATGGTGGCGGCAAACAGACCCGCCAGGATGATCCCGGCAGCTCCCGCCGGCAGATCGTTCGCCATAAACAACGGCAGCACCGAATCGGCTTTGGGCATCGTCACCGGCAACCGTTCCGGCTGGCTCCAATAAAAGGTGTACAGCGCCGTCCCGATGGCAAACGAGATAAATCCCGTCACCAGAAACGGCACATTCAGCCACAGGCTTCGGCCGGCCTCGCGAATATCGGAGGTCGTCATGT
>JAGOBZ010000221.1 GCA_017999015.1 Kiritimatiellia bacterium | reverse complement strand
GCCGCCATCTTCGGCGCGCGTGTGTACCGCCGCGGCTGGGTGCCGCAGGGGCCGACCGCGCCATACCTCGTGTACTTCCAGGTGTCCAGCCAGCACCTGCGCGACGTTGACGGCGGCATTGGCCAAGCCATCGCCCGCGTCCAGATCGATGCCTACACCGACACGGACGCGAACGCCCGCGCCGCAGACGACGCCCTGCGCGCCGCGCTGGACAACTTCACCGGTTCGATGGGCACGGGCTCGAACGTCGTCACCGTCCAGCACTGCGGATTGGACAGCAGTTCAGACTTCTCGGACCTGCCGAGCCAGGGCGAGGAACACGGTAAGAGCGGCGTCACCCAGGACTACATGATCGCGTACACCGAGACCACGACACCATAACGACCGCACGGAGACCAGACCGATGAACGCTCACGAGCTTGTGCACGGCGTAACGATTTCGTTCGACTCCGGGTTTTTCGGGAACATCACCGGGGTTGACCCGATGAACGTCACCCGCGAGACCGTCAATGTCAGCAATGTGGCAACCTCAGCCTGGATGGCCAAGATCATGGCCGCGCTCGCCGATGGCGGCGACGTGACCATCCGCGGCAATGCCGAAATCGGCATGGACCCGCCCATCACGGACGCGCCGAGCACCTGCACCATCACCGGCCGCAACGGCGGCGTGATCACCGGCACCGCCGGCATGACCGGGTTCAGGATCACCGGCGAGCACGAAGAGGGCAAGGGCCTGTTCACTTACGAGGGTACGCTCGTGTGGACCGACCAGCCCACCTGCACCGGTGCCGGGACCGCCGCGTAACCAGAAGGAGACCGCCAGCATGTTGACCGCAGAGCAGATCCTCGGGGCCGCAGACACCAAAGTCGCATTGGAGAATGTGCCGGAGTGGGGAGCGGACGGCCAGATCGGCATCCGCACCCTGACCGGGACCGAGCGCAACGACCTCATGGAGCAGGCGGCCCGCGACGAACGCGCCAACAAGACCGACGCGGCGGCGCGCAAGCGCCTGCTCGGGTTGTGCCTGTGCGACGCGGACGGGAAGCGCTTGTTCACCGACGACCAGGTTGGGGCGCTGATGCAGAAGAACGGCACCGTACTGGACCGGCTGTTCCGCGCGGCTGTCAAGCACAACTGCCTGGACGCCGCGAGCCGCGAGGCGCTGGCGGGAAACTGACCGACTCCCCGGAGCGCCGTTGCTGGTTCGACCTGGCGGCGCTCTGGGGATGCACCGTGCGCGAGGCCCAAGCGCGGTGCGACTCGCGCGAGTTCGCCGAATGGATGGCGTACCGCACGCTGTCACCGTGGGGCCAGGAGCGTGGCGACCTGCAAGCGGCACTGATTGCGTCCCTGATCGCTCGGACAATGGGCGGCTCGAAAAGCACCGACCTGAACGACTTCATGCTCAAGTTCGGTGAGGCCGCAAAGAAGAAGGAACAGCAGTCACCGGAGTTCATCTTCGAGGTACTGAGGATCGGCGCGAAAGCAAAGGCGGCGGCCAATGTCCACGGCAATCGGTAGTCTGCACGCCATCCTGAGCGCGAACACCGTCCGGTTTGACCAGGGCATGCGCGCCGCTGCCGGCCGGCTCGGTGCGTTCCGCGGCTCCGTCATCGCAACCACGTCCACACTGGGCGGGCTCGCCACGCAGCTCGTTGGCATCGGCGGGCTGGCGGCGGCCGGGTACGGGTTCATCTCCCTTGCCAAGGCGCAGTTCGGTGCGCGCGACGCCACCGCGAAACTGAGCGACGAGCTGAAGATTGCACCCGACCGCCTGCTTGGCATCACGCACGCGGCCGACCTCGCCGGCCAGTCATCCGAGACCGTCGCACAGTCCATGCGCTACCTCGGGCGCACACTGGGCGACGCCCTGACCGGGCGCAGCAAGGAATCCGAGAAGAGTTTCGCCGCGTTGGGCCTGTCGGCCAAGGCGCTTTCTGCGATGCCGCTGGACAGGGCGTTTCTCGAGGTGTCCGAGGCGCTGCGGAGGGTGGAGAGCCCGAGCATACGCGCGAGCGCCGCTATGGGCATCTTCGGCCGCGCCGGCATGCAGGCGTCCGCGTTCCTCGCGCTTGGCCGTGACGAGATCGAGCGCCTGATTGCGGAGAGCAACCGCCTCGGCGGCGCGTTCTCGCGGCTGGACCTCGGCAGGATCGAGGAGGCCAACGATGCCATCAGCCGCATGAAAACCGCGCTGGCCAACACCGCCACCGAGGCTGTCGTGCGCTGGGCGCCCAAGATCACGCACGGCGCGCACGTCATCGCGGCCGCCGTCCGCAGCATTGGCCCGGCGTGGGACAGCCTGAGCGAGAGGCAGCAACGCAGCCTGCAGACGTGGCTGGCCGGGGGTGTCGCGTTCGCCGCGGCGTGGAAAACCGGCGTTGTGGGGGCCGTGCTCAAGGCTACGTACAGCATGGGCGTGCTCATGGCCGGCGCGTTCACCGCCATCGACGCACGGAGCATCGCGTCTGCGCGTATGGCGCTCGCTCCGGCCGTTGCGCTGGCAAAGGTAGGCGGTATACTCGCCGTCGCCTTTGGCGGGTTCAAGGTTGGCCGCGCGTTCGGCGAGGCGTTCGATTTCTCTCCCGTGGTGGAGCGGGTTTGGACCTGGGGAAAGTGGTTCATCGAATCAATGTCGGGGTACTTCACCGGGAGCCTTGTCCTCGCCGAATCATTCGTAAAGGACATGGCCGCCGTGCTCAAGGGCGACACGTCATTCGCCGGCACGAAAGCTGCCGGGGCGGCGATCATCCAGACGCAGCAGGAAGCGTTTGACAAGGCCATGTCCGAACAGGCGGCGTGGAAGGAACAGGACGCGCTCGCCCCGGCGTCGGGCGGTTGGGGTGCGTTCGCAGATAATCTCAAGCGTGAGTTCAGCCTCGGCGGGATCAAAGACGACTTGGCCGGACTGTTCGGTGCGTTGGCCCCTGATTCTGCTATGGCGTTCTGGGACAAGTTTCAGACCGAGACGAACCGGCTTGCGGCCGAACTGGACGCGAGCGCGGCCGGGAAGGGCGCGGCCGACACGGCGGCCGGCGCGCGCTCGTTCGGCTGGCTGCCAGGGCACAAGCGCGGGGGGCCAAACCTGCCAGCCATGCAGTGGGGCACGGCCAACGCCATCCAGGTCACGCGCCCCGCCGGCGTGGAGAAAGGCACCGTGGCCGCCTACAGCGCAAGCCTTGCCGCCGACGCGAGCAAGTCCGGCGTGAACAAGCTGCTGGCCGTCAACGAGCGCCAGGCCCGCGCGTCCGAGGCGGCACTGGTCAAGCTCGCCGACCTGATCGACGCGACTGAGGACAACGCTTTCGAGGAGGTTGCCATATGAGCGCCGGGGCTGCCGTTGAGAGACACCAGGAACAGGAAGCGTCAAACGACGCGGAAAAGGGCAACACCGCCCGCCGTGCCTTCAACGTCCTTTGCACGGCCGCGTCAGATACCGCCGTTACCGTGCTGGCCGCGTCCGGGCTCCCCGCCATCGGCGAAGTGTTCAACGGCGCCGTGTGCAAACGCCGCATCGCGAAAAAGAACCCGCCCACCGACGCGAATCAACTCAACTGGATTGTCATCTGCGAATACGAGATGCCGGGCACCGGTCCAGCGTGGTCCGAGACGCCGACGTCCCAAGACCCAGAAATTCAGATCGACACTGACCCGGAGTCTGTCCCATTCGACGAGGACGCCATCACCGGCAACGCCGTCGAAAACTCGGCCGGCGACCTGTTCGACCCGCCAGTCGAGAAAGACGCCGGAGTCACGGTCATCAGGATCACCAAGAATTACAGCTCGTGGGACGCCGACGACAACGAGACCTGGAAAGACACCGTTTACCCGGCCACGGGCACGGCGACCATTGCCGGGAAGACCGGGGCCGCGAAAACGTTCCGCATGAAGCGGATCAGCGCCGTCAAAAAGTGGACCCCGGGCGGCTCGCGGTACTTCGCGGTCACATTTGAAATCGAGTACCGCGCCGCGACGCACCGGAAGTTCCCGCTTGACCAGGGATTGCGGCAGCTTGTCCTCACGGCGAAATTCAACATCAAGGACGACAACGGCGTCGACGTGACCGAGCCGGTGAAGTTGGACGGCAGCGGCTACCCGCTCGCGGCCGGCCAGGACCCGGTCTACATGGAGTATGACGCCTACGCCACTGCCGATTGGTCTTCGCTGTCTCTGCCGTCCGCAACGTGAGGTCACCGCATGGCCCGCCCGCAGACATTCACCCGCGACAGCATGCGCCGCATAGCCGACGTGGTGCGCGCCGTCGAGGGCGAGCCGCTCGCGTTGTCCGGGGGCGGGAAGACGCGGCGGCTGCCCTTCCCCGACCTGCAGAGCGTCGGCATCGTCAATAACCTTGGCGTGTCCCTCGCGCGCGGCGACGTGGTCGCACTCGGAGCCTATGTCCGCGAGGGCGTTTGGGAGGCCGCGACCCCGGCGGCGACCACGGATTACGTCGTGGTGATGGACGCACCCGTCGCAGACGGCGCGAGCGGGCGTGGCTGGACCGGGGGCGTGCGGCTGGTCAAGTTCGTGGCGGGCGACGGGACGGGGGCGGGCACCGGCGCGGGGACCGGGGGCGGCACGGGTGCCGGCTCGGACGCGTGCGCCGTGGGCGACTTCCTCGGCGCGACCGCAAGCGCGCGGTACCTGAGCCCCAACACCGCCGGCTGGTTCATGTACCTCCGCACCGTGACTTTCGCCAACGGCCAGACCCCAGGGACCGCGCTGATGTTGCTCTGCCCCGGCCGTGGTGCTGGCGGCACGCAGCTTGTCCCCGTTCAGATCGTGTCGGGCACTGGCGAGGACCACGTCTGCGACGTGTACCAGAACGGGAAGGACGAAGACCCGACCCACGAAGACCAGGCGCTGAAAATCCTCCACATCCACAGCACGACCAGCATTCCGGCCGGCACCTGGCTCGCCGCCTGGCAACAGACGTGGGACAACGGCGAGATCCCGCCGGAAGCTGAAACGTTCTGGACGGCGGAGTACTTCGACTTGCGACTTGTGTCCGGCTACGATGCGGCAGCGGTGCAGTTCCTCATGAACATTGGCGGCACGGTGCTCTGGAAGACCTCGCGCGAGTGCGGCGACGGCAGCGGCACCGGCTCAGGGGCATAGCATGACGCTCGGACCATGGACATACCCCGGCTCGCACGCGCCAATCCGTGACGCCTGGAATCACGGATGGTACTGCCATGGCTGCCCCTGCGCGCCCTGCCTCAAGGCAATCGAGCAGCGCCAGAAGGCCAAGGGCATCACGACCGCATGGAGCGCCGGCGACCCGACGAACGTCGCGCGCCTGATCGACACCACGGGCGGCACGGCGTACACGCTCACGCAGCTCAAGGCGTATGTGAACGCGCTGTGCGCCGGCACGTCCGGGTGTTTCATCGCCGGCCCGTACACCGGCGGCGTGAGCGCGCCGACGTGGCTGGCCTCGACCTACGCGAACAGCGCCACGACTGTGGACGAACTCTGCGCGCTGGTCGCGGCGATGGTGTACACGCGGCGCGCGGTTGGATTTAGCACACGGGCCGGAAAGCAGTTTGGGCAAGACTCAACCGACAGCATTCCACTTGCCACACCGCCAGAC
>JAGOBZ010000220.1 GCA_017999015.1 Kiritimatiellia bacterium | reverse complement strand
TGCCTACGGCGTGGAAGCGGTCAAAGGCATCCGCGCCCTGCTGCTCTGGACCATGGGCTTCACCCTGCTCTTCGAAGGCATCGGCACCTTCCTGCTCTGGACGCGTTACCTGGTGCCGCATCCCTCCCTCCCCCTCCCCTATGACCCGTGGACCGCCCTGTACTACGCCTCTTTCCACGCCGTCAGCGCCTTTTGCAACGCCGGCTTCTCGCTGCACCGCGACAGTCTGACCGCCTTCCAGCACGATCCCCTTTATTTGGGCACCATTGATTTTCTGGTTATTGCGGGCGGTCTCGGCTTCCTGGTGCTCTACAATCTGGTGACCATCAAGTTCTGGCGACGCAACCTCATGACGCGCGGCCGCATCACCCTGCACACCAAGATCGTTTTGATCGCCACCTCCGTCCTGATCCTGCTCGGACTCGTGTTGACGTTCTTGCTGGAAATGCCCCACACACTGAAAGACCTTCCCCTCATCGACAAGCTGAGCTGCGCGCTTTTCCACGGCATCTCCGCACGGACCGCCGGTTTCAATGCCATGCCGATGGGCGAAATCCAAGAGGTCACCCGCTTCATCACCGCCCTGCTCATGCTGATCGGCGGTTCGCCCGGCTCAGCCGCAGGCGGCATCAAGACCACCACGATGGTGGTTTTGATCATGACCGTGATCGCCATGTGCCGCAACCGCCGCGACACCGTTCTTTTCAACCGCACGCTGCCGTATGCGGTCGTGCGCGAGGCGGTCGTGATCTTCCTGCTCATGCTGTCGCTGATCGTCGTGGCCTACGGCGTGCTGCTGGTCGCCGAGTCTCCGGAGCAGGGCGACGACGCCTCGAAACTCTTTTTCGAGACCGTCTCAGCGGTGGGCACCGTGGGGCTCTCCATCGACCACACGGGAACATTGTCGAACGCCGGCCGATGGGTTATCATCGTGTGCATGTACATCGGGCGCCTAGGCCCCCTCGCGGTCGCGCTGCTGATCGGCAGCCGCGATGAAAGCCAGCGCATCCGTTACCCCGAAGAGGAAATCGTCGTCGGCTAACGTTCAACGTTCAACGCTCAACTCTCAACTCTTAATTCCTAACTCCTCCTTCTTCCCTCCTAACTCCTCCTTCCTCCATGACCTTCCACCCAGACACCCTGTGCGTCCAAGCCGGCTGGCAGCCGAAAAACGGCGAGCCGCGCGTGCTGCCCGTCTTTCAGAGCACGACCTTCAAGTACGACAGCAGCGAGCATGTCGGCGACCTCTTCGACCTGAAGGTGCCCGGCCACTTCTACACCCGGCTCAGCAACCCCACCGCCGAGGCGGTCGAGAACAAGATCGCCGCGCTGGAAGGCGGCGTCGGCGCGCTGATGACCGCCTCGGGCCAGGCCGCTTCGCTGATCGCGATCCTCAACCTCTGCGGCAGCGGCGACCACTTCATCGCCTCGGGCGCCCTCTATGGCGGCACCACCAATCTCTTCAGCGTCACGCTCAAGAAGCTGGGCATCGAGGTGACCTATGTCGATCCCTACGCCTCCGATGACGCGATTCAGGCCGCCTTCCGTCCGACCACCCGCGCGGTCTTCGGCGAGACCATCGCCAACCCCGCGCTGACGGTCTTCGACATCGAGCGCTTCGCGCGCGTGGCCCATGCCAACGGGGTGCCCCTGATCGTCGACAACACCTTCCCGACCGCCGTGCTCTGCCGCCCCTTCGCCTTCGGCGCGGACATCGTCACCTACTCAACCTCCAAATACCTCGACGGGCACGCGGTTTCGCTCGGCGGCATGATCGTGGACGGCGGCCGCTTCGACTGGCGGGCGAGCGGCAAGTTCCCGGGCCTGACCGAGCCCGATCCCTCCTACCACGGCACCGTCTACACCGACGCCTTCGGTCCGGCCGCCTTTATCGTCAAGGCCCGCGCCCAGCTCATGCGCGACCTCGGCGCGGCCCCCTCACCGATGAACGCCTTCCTGCTCAACCTCGGCATGGAAACGCTGCACCTGCGCATGGAGCGCCACTGCCGCAACGCCGAGGCGGTCGCCGCCTTTCTCGAGCGCCACCCGGCCGTCACCTGGGTCAACTACCCCGGCCTGCCTGCCTCGAAGGACGCCGCGCTCGTGAAAAAATACCTGCCGCGCGGTACCTGCGGCGTGATCTCCTTCGGCGTCAAGGGCGGCCGCGCGGCCGCCGTGCGCTTCATGGACAGCCTCAAGCTCGCGGCCATCGTCGTGCATGTCGCCGACGCCCGCACCGGCGTGCTGCACCCCGCCAGCACCACCCACCGCCAGCTCACCGACGCGCAGCTCGCCGCCGCCGGCATCGGCCCGGATCTCGTGCGCCTGTCCGTCGGCATCGAAGACGCGGCGGACATCATCGCCGATCTGGATCAGGCCCTGGCCGCGCGCACCTAGTAATCTGTGAACCCAAAAACACCGTTTCTTTCCTAGCCATGATTACAGGATTAACAGGATTGGAATCAAGCAGTTCAATCACGAAAATCCTGTAATACTGGCTAAGTAAATCCCAGCCACGGACACATTATGAAACGCATCGGCATCATCGGCGCAGGACGCTTCGGGTCATCGCTCGCGGAAAGCCTCGCGGAACACGGCGCGGAGGTCCTGCTGATCGACCAGGACCGCGACATCATCCAGGAGTTTTCTGAATTCGTCACCCGCGCCGTCGAGGGCGACGTGACCAACCGGCGCACGCTGGAGGATGCCGGCTTCCAAGAGTGCGATGTCGTGGTCGTGGCCATCGGCAACAACCTCGAGGGCAGCATCATGGCCACCGTGAACTGCAAGGAACTCGGCGTGCCGACCGTCGTGGCCAAGGCCAACTCCGACCTGCACGGCAAGATCCTCAAGCGCGTCGGCGCCGACATGGTGGTCTACCCTAACCGCGACTCGTCGCACCGCCTCGCGCGCACGCTGCTTTCGAAAGGCTCCGTCGATCTCTTCGAGATTTCCGACGGCTTCAGCATCGCAGAGATCGACGTGCCGGAATCGTTGCACAACAAGAGCCTGGCCGAAGCCGAGGTGCGCAAAAATTTCGGCGTGACCGTCCTGTGCGTGCGGCGTCTCGCCGAAGACCCGGCCCAGCCGCGCGCGGTCATCATCCCGACCGCCGACGAGATCATCCAGCCCGACGACAAGCTGCTCATCTTCGGCACCGACAAGAAGATCGACTCTCTGGCGCAAGACTCCTGAACACCGACAGAACGTTCAACTCTCAACGCCCAACTTTCAACGCTCAAGCGGTGATGCAACACAAAGCACCCACTCATGCACGAACAAGAAGCTTGTCATCGGCAGCCGCTCTGCGCTATGGTTCATGACATGCAAACCGACATGCCCGCGCGCACGCTGACACCGGTCGAAGCCCGCATCGTCGGTGCTTTGATCGAGAAGGCCCTCACCACGCCTGAATATTATCCGCTCACGTTGAACGCCCTGCTTGCCGCCTGCAACCAGAAAAACAACCGCGCACCGGTCATGGCTGTCGATGAGCGCACCCTGCAGCAAGGCCTTTATGGCCTTCAAGAAAAACGGTTGGCCGAGTGCTTCTCCGGCGCGACCTCGCGCACCGTCAAATACCGCGAGCGCCTGATCGCCGAATTCGAACTCGGCCCCGCCGAGCGCGCGCTGCTCTGCGAGCTGCTGCTGCGCGGTCCCCAGACCCCCGGCGAACTGCGCAGCCGCGCCGCGCGCATGCACCCCTTCGCCTCTCTGGACGAGGTTATGGCCGCGCTTCAGCGCCTTGCCGCGCGCGAGGACGGCGCACTCGTAACCGAGCTTCCGCGCCAGCCCGGCCACAAGGAGGCGCGTTTCGCCCACCTGCTGGGCGACTCGCCGCCCGCTCTGGAAGAATCCGGTGCGGCAGTCTTCATCCCAGCGCCGACACCCCAACCAGAATCCTCTTCCCGCCTCGAAGCGCTCGAATCGCGCGTCGCAGCGCTGGAGGCGGAAATGGCTTCACTGCGCGAGCGGCTTGGCTCCCTTTGACCCGCATCACGGCAGCTCGGTGATGGACAGATTCTTGAACAGAAATTGACCGCCGCCGGGAACCTCGGCCTGAAGACAGAGATGCCCTTTGGATGGCGTAATCCCGCTTTTTGTCCACGCTTTCTCGCCGTTGAACAGCAATTCTGCGGTCGCACCCTTGACCGTCAGCCTGAAATGGTTCCACTCGCCCTTTTTGAATAGCGCCGAACACTTTGCCTTGTCCGCACCGCCGATGGCGCCCTCTTCCCCTTTGCGAAGATTCACTTGGTATTGCTTGGGCCACGGGAATTTCGCTCCGGGCTCGGGCAGTTTCTCGGAACGGAAGTAGATGCCGGAGTCCCACATGTTGGTGTTGAGCGCTTTCCAGTCACACTCAAACACAAAGTCGCCGTACTGCTTATCGGCCAGCAGAAACCCGTTGCCTGCCTTGATGAGAATCGCTGCATCCACGACCTCTGCCTCGCAGGTGACCGCCCGCCATCCGCTCAGCGACTTGCCGTCAAACAGCGACACCGGCTGTTGTGCGCATGCCGCACCGCCGACCATCAGCCCCAGAACTGCCCAAACCGTGAAACCCTGCATGATAATAACCCCTATTGAGAAAGGATGATCCTCATGATGAGCATCATTTCCTTTCGTAATGACACTGAGTTAACGAACGATCACTTGAGGAAGAGCACCGTGCCGAGAACCGTGTTGATGGTGAGCTTGCCGTTGCTGAGGAAGAGGTACTTGGTCTCTTCCAGCACGTTGCCCAGTTCATCCACCAGCACCAGCGTTGGCTGAGCGCCCACCCAGGTCGCTCCGGTGAAGTCCGCCAGAACCGTGGTTCCGCGCGGCACGGGCGTCGGCACGACCACGGTCAGCACACCGCCGGGAGCCGCCACCGCACCGGTCACCACCAGCTTGGCGCCGGCCCCGACCGTCAGGCGCGCCAACCCCAGCACGCCCGTACCGGTGCCGTTCGCCGCCACGTTCACCGTCGCCGTGCCGGCCGCGACCGTCACGTTGCTGGCCGCGACCGAATAATCGGAGTTGCCCATCGATCCGGCCGCCGGCGACACGTTGAGGGTCGCGCCAGACCCGAGATCTAGCCCGCCGAACGAGAACGCGGCGTCCTCCGCGAAGAGCAGCGGCGTCAGCGCGCCGCTCTGCCCGTCCGCGACAGAAACCGTGTTGGCGTAGTCGGTCACCGCCGACACCGCGTCAAGCATCTCGAATTCGCCCACGAACTGCTGGGCGGTCGACCCGCCGGTCCCGCCGGTGAAGCCGACATAAGCGGAGCTGCCGCCGAACTTCGCATACAGGTCGACGGTGCGCTCCGCCGTGTAAACCTTTTCTCCTTGAGTCACGGTCACGATCAGCTTGGCGCCGTCATAGGCGACGGCCACATCCACGCCGGCCACCAGATCGATCCCGCTGATGGCAGTAGACTCCTCCACCTTGGCACCGTCCACGATCCAGCCGATGCTGTCGGCGTTGTAGATGTTGAAGAAGAGACCGATCGAGGGCGTGATGCCGCTCGCGCCGATCGCTCCGCCGCTCGCGCCAAGCGCCGTGAGGCCGCGCGCGTCATTCTGCAGGATGAAGGCCGCGCCGTCGGCCGGACTTCTC
>JAGOBZ010000219.1 GCA_017999015.1 Kiritimatiellia bacterium | reverse complement strand
GTATTATAACTCCTAACTCCTAACTCCTAACTCCTAAATCCTAACTCCTAAATCCTAACTCCTCCTTCGGGGGCGGATTCAACTCCGCTGAATCTGCACCCGAAGGAGTCTATACTGGGCAAGCGGACGCGGCTTGCCCCCGAAAATCGGATCGGAATCGCTTTTTACGAGAGTCCTGTGTTATCATGGACGTGTGAATCGTGTTGAACAGCCTCTGATTCTGTGCGTCGGGCGAAGGCTCGGCGAGTCCGGATGCGTGCTTCGTCATGCAAGCCGTCTTGCGGCGCTGGTGTCCGGGCTGAACATCGCATGCGCGCGCGCGGCCGACCAGCCGCAATGGGGCGAGCTTTATTCGCGCAACATGGTTTCCTCCGAGACCGGTTTGCCGGAGTCTTTCGACCCCGCGACCGGACGCCACGTGCGCTGGATCGCGGAAATCGGCACCGAGACCCACGCCACGCCGATCGTGGCCGGCGGGCGCGTCTACATCGGCACCAACAACGGGCGGCCGCGCGATCCGCGCCATGTCGGAGACCGCGGCGTGCTGATGTGTCTGGATGAGCGTACCGGCGCTTTGCTCTGGCAGTGGGTCGTGCCGAAGATCACCACCAGCATCTATTGGGATTGGACCGGCAGCGGCGTCTGCTCGCCACCGACGGTCGAGTGCGACCGCGTGTATGCGGTCAGCAGCCGCGGCGAGGTGGTGTGTCTCGATGCCGCCGGCATGGCGAACGGCAACGACGGGCCGTTTCTGGATGAAGCCCGCTACAGCGTGCCGGCCGGCAAGGCGCCGGTCCCTCCCGCCGCGAATGACGCCGATATCCTGTGGCGGTATGACATGATCGCGGCGCTCAACGTGCGCCAGCACGATGCCGCCCACTGCTCGCTGCTGCTGCACGGGCGGTTCCTGTACGCCAACACCTCGAACGGTGTGGATGATACCCATCGCCACATCGCCTCGCCCGATGCGCCCTGCCTGATTGTGATCGACAAAGAAACGGGCAGGCTCGTGGCGCGTGACGACGAGCGGATCGGCCCGGATATCTTCCACTGTACGTGGTCGTCACCCGCGTTGATCACCGTCAACGGCCGCACGCTGATCCTTTACGCCGCGCCGAACGGCGTGGTCTATGCCTTCGAGCCGGTGACCCAGGTGACCGACCGCGTGCAGACGCTGAAAAAAGTGTGGTGGTTTGACTGCGATCCGTCCGCCCCCAAAGGTCAGGTCCACCGGTTTGTCGCCAACCGCAAGGAGAGCCCCAGCACGATCCACGCCATGCCGGTCTTGGCCGATGGCCGGCTCTATGTCGCCGGCGGCGGGGATATCTGGTGGGGCAAGCGCGAGGCGTGGCTGCTCTGTCTGGACCCTGCCGCAGGCAGCGGCGATGTCACCGCCTCCGCCCGCCTCTGGTCCTATCCGCTGCTGCGCCACACGCTCTCGACACCCGCGGTCTGGAACGGCCTGGCGTTCGCCGCCGACATGGGACGCACGGTCCACTGCGTCGATGCGGCGACCGGCCGCGCCTGCTGGACGCATGAGATTCAGGGTGAAATGTGGGCCTCGCCGCTGGTCGCAGACGGCAAGGTCTACATCGGCACCCGCCGCGGCGAGTTCACGGTCCTCGCTGCCGCACGCGAAAAAAAGGTGCTTTCCACCATCATGCTGGACGGGCCGGTCAGCGGGTCGCCCGTTGCCGCCAACGGCACGCTCTATGTGCCGACCCAGCGGCGGCTCTACGCGCTGAGCCTAGCGCCGCAAGAGTAGGTTGTATACGGGGGTTAAGGAGGACACATGGAAAGAATGGTGATCACAGGCGTCGCGTGTGCGATGCTGGTAGGTGTGGCGGCCGGAGCTGAGTTTTTTGTCGCGCCGCAAGGCCGGGAGGGCGCGCCGGGCACGCGGGCGCAGCCGCTGGCCCGATTGGAGGCGGCGCGGGATGCCGCGCGCGCCGCCGGCGCGGGGCCTCACCGCATCGTGCTGCTGCCGGGGGACTATTATCTGACGGCACCGCTCGAGCTGGACGCGCGCGACAACGGCCTCACCCTCGAGGCGGAGGAGACCGGCCGCGCGACGGTCTATGGCGGACGGGCCGTGACCGGCTGGCGGCGTGACGGCGAGCGTTTCTGGTGCGCCGATCTGCCCGGCGTCAAAGAGGGGGAGTGGGATTTCCGTGCGCTGGTCGTGGACGGACGCTTGCCCGAACGCGCGCGCATCCCGGAGGACGGGGCCTTCACGCACGACAGTGTCTTCAACGCCCGCTGGCTCTCCTCGGTCGGCGGCGGCTGGGAGCGCAAGCCGACATCTGCGGAATTGACCACGCTGGTTTACCCGTCCACCAACCTGCCTGCCGCGTTCGACGTGCGCAATGCGGAGCTGCGCGTCTATCACATGTGGGATGATTCGCTGGTCGGCGTAGCCAGCAACGATGTCGCGCGCCGCACCCTGCATTTCACCACGCCGTCGCGCCATCCGGCAGGCGCGTTCGGTGTCAGAAAATTCGTGCTTTTCAACACGCGGGAAGGCATGACCCGTCCCGGCCAATGGTATCTGGACCGCTCGGCGGGACGCCTCGTGTATTGGCCGCTGCCCGGCGAGGAGATGGCGAAGATCCGCGTCGTCGCGCCAACCCTGGAGCGCGTGATCAGCATCGCGGGCAGCGCCAAGGCCCGCGCCGAAAACATCACGCTGCGCAACTTTTCGGTGCAGGCCACAACCACGCCGCTCAAGCCTGGCGGTTTCTCGGCCGGTGAGTACGACGGCGCCGTGACGCTCATGAACGCGAGCGGCTGCACGCTGGATCAGCTCGACATCTGCAACGTCGGCGGACAGGCGGTGAAATCTTGGGCCCTGTCGGGCTGTCGCATCACGCGGTGTCGCATCCATGATGTCGGCGCCTGCGGCATCCGCAGCAGCGGCGAGCGGTGTGCGATCGTCAGCAACCATATCCACCACGTGGGACGTTATCAGCCGAGCGCGGTGGCCCTGCAGTTTTCGCACGCGTCGCGCTCGGCGTCCACGAACGGCTTTCACATCTGCCGCAACGAGATCCACGACGCGCCGTACAGCGGCATGACGGCCAGCGGCGGCGGACATGTGATCGAGGAGAACCTGATCTACCGCGTCATGCGCGAGCTGCACGACGGCGCCGCGATCTACGGCATGTTGAACCATTCGGTGCTGCGCCGCAACGTGGTGCGCGATGTGGTCGAAATCGGCAAAGGCTACGGGGCCTCGGCCTACTATCTGGATGAAGGTTCGCACGACTGCGTGATCGAACGCAATGTCGCGGTCGGCGTGCCGGTGCCGGTTCACAACCACATCACCGCGCGGCTGGTGATCCGCGACAATGTGTTCCTGTCGGATGCCGGCATGAAGATCTCGTTCCCGCGTTCCGGCGATTGCACGTTCACGGGCAACACGCTGTTCGCGGGCGGAACAATCACGGTCACGCCGCCTCATGCGGTTACGAACTGGTCGGGCAACACGTTATATGAAGGGGGCGCGAAGGAGGGGCAGACGCCGGCGCGTTATGCGATCAGCGATGTGATGCCGGCCAGTCCGCCGCCGGCGCGGCGCTCCTGGCCGTTCGAGGCCGCGCGCGTGGCCCGCGCGCCGGTGATCGACGGCGAGATCGGCGATGACGAGTGGCCGGGATCGATGCAGTCTGTCGATCGCCTGCCTTCGCGCTGGGGCGCGAGCGGCGCGCCGGCCTTCGCCAAGTTCGCCTATGACGACCGCTGCCTGTACGTCGCTGTCAACACCGTGCTGTTTGACATCGGCCTGCTGCGCAAAGGCGAGGCGTGGGGCGCGGACGACGGGGCGGAGGTCTGCATCGCCGGCACGCAGGGCACCTTTGTGCTGCGCGGTTTCGCCGGGGGCGCGCTGCACAGCGTGACGGATGCCGGGGTGGCGGCCGAGGCGGCGGCGCGCGTCAAGGCTGCGGTGCGCTTCGCGGCCAAGCCGTACGGGAAAACCAAGGGCGATTGGAAGAGCGGCTGGCGCGCGGAGTGGGAGATCCCGTTCGAGGCGTTGGGGATCGCGCCCAAGGCGGGCGGAAAGATCGCGTTCAACCTGGGCGTGTATCGGGCGGAGGATCGAGTCTGGCGCAGTCTCGAAGGCGCTTTGGGCGAGAACTGGCGGCTGGATCAGGCGGCTGTGCTGCTGCTGAAATGATGTCGCGCGCATGGACCGTGAGCCGCACGCTGGGGGCGTCGGGCGCAGGCACGGCATAGCGGCGCGCCACGCGGTAGCCGGGCACCCAGGCGATCTCGTCGCCGCAGGCGATCAGCGGGACGGCGTCGCGCTGCGCTTCCGGCAGTTTGGCATCGACATAGAGATCTTGGATTTTTTTTGACCCGTGCAGGTTGGTCGGCGCGATGCGGTCGCCCGGCTGCCGCGCGCGGACGGTCAGGACGCAGCCCTCAAGCGCCGCCGCGCTCAGTGTGCAGGCGGCCGGGAAATGACCGACACCGTTGGCCAAGCTGAAGATGCCGGTGCCGCAGGTGGCGATGATGTCGAACGCGCCCCAGCGGAGCGGCTGCGCGGTGGGGATTGCCAGCATGGCAGGCGGCGGGACAGCGTGTTCGGGCAACGGCGGCAGGAAGGCGAGCTGGCGGCCGCGGCACTGGACAATGCTCTCGCCGTGCAGGGTGGCGTGCCAGTCGCCGGGCTCGCGGCAGAGCGCCAGCAGGCGCTGCACGGTGCCGAAACCCGCCGCATGAGGGGGGGCGTGCCGGTAGAGCCAGTGTCGCAAAATGCGGCGCTGCAGGGCCAGCGGTTCGCGCAGCAGGTCGTCGACCGGCAGCCCGGTGCCGCCGGTGGTGAGCGCGGCGAACTGCTGTTCGGCGAGCGTGTCCAGCAGGGCGTCATCCTCGCGCAGGGTTTCTGCCGACTGGCAGAGTCGCGCGCGCAGGTCGGCAGACCAGGAGGCCTCGAGATGCGGCAGCACGGTGTGGCGCACCGCGTTGCGCGGAATCGCGGGGTCGCGGTTCGAGGCATCCTCGCGCCACGCCACTTTGCGCGCGCGCAGCCAGGCACGCAGGGCCTCGCCCGAGATCGCAAGCAGCGGGCGGATCATGCGGCAGCCGCCGAGATGCGTGTGCGGGCGCAGGCCGGAGAGGCCCGCGGCGCCGGCACCGCGGGCCAGGCGCAGCAGCAGGGTTTCGGCCACGTCGTCGGCGTGGTGGCCGGTGGCGAGCGCGTCCAGCGACTGCTCTTCGCAGGCGCGGCGGAAGAAGTCCAGGCGCGCGTCGCGCGCGGCCATTTCCAGCGAGCGGCCGTCGGCGGGGCGCGTGGCGAGCGACGCGCGGCGGCCCACGAACGGCAGCCCGGCGCCGGCGGCGAGGGCTTCGACAAAGCGCGCGTCCTCGTCCGCCTCCTCGCGCAGTCCGTGGTGCAGGTGGAGGACAGTCAGCGCGATGCCGCGCGCCCGGCACTCCGGGATCAGCAGGTGGAGGAGGGCCACGGAATCCGCGCCGCCGGAGACCGCCACGCCCAAGTGTGCGACCGCGTGCAGCAGGCGGTGGCGAGCGATCATCTCCGCCACCGCCGCGTCGAGACGGCGGGAATCCGTGACGTAACCGGTGAAACGCGATGAATCTACAGGCATGCGAGTAGAGTAGTCCATGTGCGGCCTGCACCCAAGG
>JAGOBZ010000218.1 GCA_017999015.1 Kiritimatiellia bacterium | reverse complement strand
GGTTTCATAGCCGCCGAGCGCGTGCTGCTCCGGCGTCGGCAGATAGCCGAAGTAGCCGTGGGCCAACGAAACCGTAAAGGAGGGCTTGAACGGATTGCGCGCCTTCAGCTCCAGTCCGATCTCGCTGAACACCTCGTTGGGAAAAGTCGTGATCCCGACCTCGCCGATCCGCAACGCCTGCAGCGGGAAGCGGGCGCGCGCGGGCTGCCCCTGCACCTCCAGGGTGCGGGCGGCATAGATTTCTTCGAGCGTTTTGGGCTTGGCGTCCGGCGCGAGCTTGGCCAGCACGCCCTTGGCCCGCTCGAGCTGTTCCGGCGCGGGGTGGCGGAAGGCCAGCTCGATCTCCTCAAAGGCGGCGGCCAGCGGCACCCGCTCCTGCCACGCGATCGTCTGATAGGCGGCATGCACCGCCGCGGCCACATCGTGCGCCACCTCGCGCATGCGGGCATAAGGCTCAACCCGTTCGCCGGGGCGGGTAAAGTCGATGTTGTTGATGTTACCGCTGGTGCCGTTGCTCATGATCGCCAGAAACTCCGGAGACTGGCGTTCGGCGCCCAGCAATTCCCGCATGCGCGCGTCAAACATGCCGTAGTAGTCGGCCGAAATGTCCGCGCCGCGCACGCCGCCCACGTAATGCAGCGAATAGTTCGCGAACAGGGCGAGCGGACGTCCCTCGCGCGACTGCACGCCGAGGATGGCCACCTGGGGGTCGGTCGGCCCGGCCGGACGGACCAGGTCCTTGCTGCCGCGCGCAGGATTCATCTTGACCAGGTCATTGGTGCCGCCGAACGGGTTGACCGGCACCGTGCCGGGCTTCAGGAACCAGCGCCGGCAGAAGACATGCTGCGGCACCTCGGCGGTCGTCCAGCCGATCTTCGCCGGCTCAAGATTGTTGACCGCACAGCGCACGGCGTCGGCGACGCGCCGCGCCACGAACTGCTGGTAGGGATTCAGCCCGGCGGTGAGATTGTAACGCTCGCCCAGTGCACTGCACGCGGAGTGCGTGTGCGTCGCAGAGACCAGCACATGCGACGCCGGCACTCCGGTCTCCTGCTGCACCAGCCGGCGCGCCTCGTCGCACAGCCCGCGCGACAGCCCCAGCAGATCGCACACCACCAGCGCCACGCGCGTCGTCCCGCTCTCCAGCACCAGGCACTTCGCCCACAGCTCGTCGTGCACATGCGTGGCCGGGAAAGGATGAAAGCCGCCGATGACCGGTTCGCCCAGCGGCGGCGTAATGTTGCTCTTGGCGGCTCCCGCGCGGAACGGCGCCTGCTCCGCAGCCTCAGCGGACGGCACACACATGGCGCAGACCCCCGCCAACACGACCAGAAAACGTTTCCTCATAGTCCCTCCCTTTTTTGCTATTTGCGTGTCACGTATGCCTCTAACCCAAAACATTCTAATAGTTTCGTTTTCTTTTTTCGCGCAGCGCGTCGGCCGCGCGGTTCAGCTTGCCGCGCAGCAGCAGCGCGGCGCTGTCGGGCGCCGGCGCCGCAACCGGCTGCTCCCAGTCGCGCGTCACAGTCTTGATCTCAGGCACCGAGACCATGCCGTCCAGCAGGGCATCCAGCAGGCTCAGGGTGCAGACGCGCACAGCGTTGGACTCCACCAGAAAAAGTTCCAGATCCTCGTCGTTCACCCCCGGCGGCAACGGCGGCACACAGGCCGGACAGCCGTTTTCGCAGGAACATTCGCTGATCATCCGCCGGCAGAGGGCCAGCGTGTCTTCGATCTTCTCAAACACCTTTTCCGCATACCCCGCCCCGCCTTCCAGCCGGTCATACAGAAAGAGCGCGCTTTCGAACGCCATGTCCGCCCAGACAGGGGGAGGCAACGGCTCAAAACCCTCGACGTCTGCAACCGGCGGCACCCGCGGCGGCTCTTCCCTCTCGCCATTGAGCGTTGGGCGTTGAGCGTTGAACGTTGAGCGTTCCGCCCCGTCCGCCTCTTCGCGATCGAGCGGCGCGAGATCGGTCTCGAGATCACCGGGGTCGGCCATGCTCACGCTTGCGGCCGCGTGGCGCAGGATATAGCGCAGGCCGAAAAGCGCGGCGGGCGCGAGCCGCTTGTCGCGCGCGTCCAGCGCGCGGCCCCAAGATTCAGGCACGCGCAAGGCGAAGCCGACGGTGTCGTATTCAAACGGCGGCAGCGTGATCGGCCCGTAGCCCACGTTCTCCAGCGAGCGCTCGCGCACTTTTTTGAAGAGCTTGGGCTGCCGGTTCACGTGCAGCGCGCCGAAGCGCAGATCCGCGCCGTGCAGCGCCTTGCGTCCCTCTTCCGCCGTCAGGTCCAGCCGGCTCTCCCACTCCGATTCGGTGTAGTAGTCCACCTCCACCGGTTCGACCGTGCAGAGTTTCTTGTCGAGATCCAGTTCCATCGACATGTAGCGGCGACCGAGATGCTGGTAGATCGCGTCCTTGTACAGCTCGGCGCGCGCGCCGATCGGATCGATCTCGCCGATCACCTCGCCGCGGCAGACAATCTCAACGTTGTAGTCGGTCATGCCGCGCAGGTTGACGCCGCGCGCCGGATAGTCGGGCAGGGCGTAGCGCCAGCAGCCTTTGTACGGCTTGAGCGTGCCGTCCTCTTTGAGGATATCGAGCGCGAAGCCGTAGGCGCGCGTGTCGAAGAGCGGCTCTTCGTCGCGCAGCGGGTGTTCGTGCGCGGCGCACGGCAGGTGCTGCAGCATGATGTACGGGTTGTCGGCATGCAGCCACGCCTGCTCGATCGGCGTGCCGGTGAGAAATTCAGGGTGGTTCACGAGGTACTGATCCACCGGCGCGTCCTGCGCCACATAGAGGATCAGCGCACGGTTGCCCTTGCGTCCCACGCGGCCGGCCTGCTGCCAGAAGCTCGCCATCGAGCCCGGGTGGCCGGAGAGGATGCAGACGTCAAGATCGCCGATGTCGATGCCCAGCTCGAGCGCGTTGGTCGAAAGGATGGCGGTGATGCGTCCCTCGAAAAGATCCTTCTCAAGCTGGCGCCGTTCGGCCGGCAGCAGCCCCCCGCGGTAGGGCTTGACCCGCTCTTTCAGCTCGGGGTGGCCGTCGGTGACCGCGCGCCAGAGACGCTCCACCTGCTGCCGCGAACGGCAGAAGCAGATGGTGCGGACGCCGGCGGCCGCGGCGGCGCGGATGACCGGGATCGAGACCGAGGCCGGCCCCTTGCGGAAGCGCGCGGAACCGGCGCTCTCCACGAGCGGCGGATTGATCAGGTAGAGGTCACGGCGCGGCCGCGGCGAGCCGTCGCGGTCGATCACCGTGAACGGACGGTGGAAGAGCGCCTGCACATGTTCGCCGGGGTTTCCGACCGTCGCGGAGCAGCAGACAAAGCGGGGCGACGAGCCGTGCATGGCGCAAACGCGCAGCAGGCGGCGGAAGACATTGGAGACGTGCGACCCGAACGCGCCGCGGTAGGCATGCACCTCGTCCACCACGATGTATTTCAGGCGCCCCAGGAAATCGCTCCAGCCGCGGTGGTGATTGGGCAGGACCCCCGCATGCAGCATGTCGGGGTTGGTGATCACGAAATCCGCGCCTTTCATGATCTTGCTGCGTTCTTCGCGCGGGGTGTCGCCGTCAAAGGTGCCGAGCTTGCGGGTGTCGAGCGCGGCTTTGAGCAGAGCGCCGAGCGTGCCCTCCTGGTCGCGCGAAAGCGCCTTAGTCGGATAGAGCAGCAGCACGCCGAAGGGCGCCTCGCTGCGGCAGTAGTCGCTCAGGATCGGCAGCAGAAAGGCCAGCGTCTTCCCCGAGGCCGTGCGGGAGACGAGTACCGTGTCCTTCCCGGCCGCGACCGCCTCGAACGCATCGGCCTGGTGCGAGTAGAGCTGCCCGATCCCGCGCTCGCGGAGCACGGCTGCAAGGCGCGGGTCAAGTCCGTCGGGGAACGGTCCGCAGGTCGCCTCCTCCGCCGGCATCACCTGATGCGCGCGGATCTGTCGTTCGAACCGCGTGCGCAGCACCGTCTCGACGGCGTCGATATGGGGAACCCTCGATTTCATAACCACCTGTTGATTGAGAGTGTAACACGCCAAGAATGCCTCGTCTAGGGCGCACGGCCGTTCTGTCAGGCAAGCCCGCTGCGCGGCCGTGCCGCGAATGATCGAGGGGATTACTTTCAACGCTCAACTTTCAACGCTCAACGCTCAAGTTATGGACGAGATTATGAAGACAAAAATTTAGATGCGTCGGCCCTGGGCTTGAAGCGTGCCCCCCTTTTCGCCTATACTGAGCGGCGTCCTTTATGGAGGGGTGTCTGAGTGGTTGAAAGAACCGGTCTTGAAAACCGGCGTGCCGCAAGGTACCGGGGGTTCGAATCCCTCCCCCTCCGCCATCAATCGGATCGGTCTGTCTGTCCCCGCCAATCTCATGCTCGCTGCGCAAAATTGATATTTTTTTTGCGCAATTCCACAAGTTGTTTGGGCGGGTTATGATACGATGGCAATCATGAACAAAGTGATGCTTGCGGCCGTGTGCGTAATGCTGGCGTTGGGGCTGGCGGCCAGAGACGCTCCGGAATGGTTTGAAAAGGGCGTTGTCGCGCAGATGCCAACTGCGGCTGCGACGAACATGCCCGCCCTCGCCGCGCGCGGCGTGACGATCGTGCAGATGCAGGAGGAGGCCACAACACCTGCGCAGGCAGCAGCATTCACCGCTGCCGCACATGCCGCCGGGCTGAAGGCGCTGGCCCGTTGCGGATGTCCCGCAAAGACCGGTGACGCGGGGCTTTTTGTCCTCACAAACCTCGTGCCGCGCTGGGTCGATTCACCGGCCGACGGCTGGGTGGTGTCGGGTGCCGACCGTCTGCCGCTCGAAACGTGGGAGTTGGCGCGTCAGGCCGTTAAGGGCGCAAAACCCGGTCTCGTGCTCGTGGCCGAGGGGTCGCGGCTCGGCAACCAGTGCAGTGCCTTTGACGCCGACTTCCCGCCGCCTTGGAACGCCGCGCTGAACGACGTGCTGAAGGCGCGTCAGACTGTTGCCGAACTCGAACGCCTGTGGCGGCTGATGCGCGAAAACCGTCCGGAGGGCAGCCGGTTCCTGCGCGGATCCCCGCATTGGGATCCCGTGCCGGTGGCGTTCGCGTTCGCGCTGGACGGCGTGCCGGTCCTGACTGCCGGGCAGGCGAGCGGCTGCAGCGCCGTGCTGCCGAAGCTCTGCGCGCTGCGAGCGGCAGAGCCGGCGTTCACGGAAGGAGACCTCGCGTGGCTTGAGAACGACTCGCCCGAAAAGGTGGCGGCGTTCGTGCGCACCGCGCCGGACGGGCGGCGCGTCGTCTGCGTGTTCAATCTGCGCCGGGAGGCTCTGACGGTGAAGGTCAAGCTGCCCGCCGCGCTGGCGGACGCGCCGCTGCTCGCCGCGCACTGCGCGTACGCGGACGGCGCGTATGTCTTCGCGGGCGAGGGATACGATATCCGCGCCGTCGCCGGTGCCGTCCGGACGAGCGCCGAGCGCACCGCTCGCGCCGCAGCCCTAGCGGCGGCAGAGACGCCACGCGCGCGCAATCTCGAGCTGAAGGACCCCGTCTACAGGGATCTGACGAACCTGACCGCCCGCGCGGTGCCGCCGTACCTGCGCGGAGCGATGATGTACCAGCTTTTTCTGCGCCCCTTCACGCCGGAGGGCACGCTCAAGGCGGCCGAGGCCCGTCTGCCGTTTGTGAAGTCGCTGGGCACGGACATCCTCTATCTCTGTCCGG
>JAGOBZ010000217.1 GCA_017999015.1 Kiritimatiellia bacterium | reverse complement strand
GCGCTTGCCTTGGAGCGCCAGCGCGCAGGCCAGATTGTAGTGCCAGAGTTCATCGGCGGTGCCGGCCTTGAGCCCTTCGCGGCAGGCCACCTCCATGGTGATATAATCGCCCGCCTGATGGGACGTGTCCATCAGCGCCAGCAGGCGCATGTGCCGCGCGTGCAGGGCCGGCATCTCAAAGACCGGCGCGGCACCGAGCACGTTGCCGGCAAGCAGCATGCCGAGCAGCGCCGACAGGACGCGGCAGAGGAGACGTGTACGATCAGGTGTCATGGGTCAAACGGGCGACCACGGCGGCGGCGGTCTCTGCCGGGACGCCGTGCAGTTTGATGCGTTTGAGGCGCGAGGTATCGCCCGACAGAAGTTCAACCGCGCGTTTGGGGATGGAAAAAATGGATGCGAACAGGGCGGCCAGTGCGGCGTTGGCCTTGCCGTCGACCGGCGGCGCCTGCAGCCGCACGCGCAGCCAGTCGGGGTCCGCCCCGGTGATTTCGGAGCGGTTTGCGCGCGGGGTGGCTTTGACGGTCACGGTGCAGCCGTCGGATGTCGGGGTCAACCAGGACATGGGGCCTTAATTGAGAAAAGGTGTGTACATGAGTTGAAGCAGAACCCGGCCGATCGAGGTGTACAGCAGATCGGCCACAAAGAAGAAGATCAGCGGCGTGAAGTCGAAACCCATGCCGGTGCCGCCGCGCCGCGCGAAACGTCCGAGTAAAAGTTCCACGCCTTCACTGCAGAGGATGGCGGCTCCGCGCGACTGCAGCAGCGCTGCGCCGAAGTTGGCGATGATCAGCACGAAAAGGCCGCGTGTCAGAAACATCAGGCCGTCGCTGAAGGAGAGCACCGCCAGCCAGAAGGTTTTGAGGAACTGCGCATAGAGCGGGCCTGACATGAACGGATTGAGCGGCTGGCCCGCGGCCGGCATCGGCGACTGCGTGGATACGCAGGCATGCGTCAGGGTGAAGGCCAGCACGCCGTGCAGCGCCAGCAAGGCGAAGGGCTGGAGCAGGACCGGCACGTATGAAAAGGGGCGGACGAAAAAAGCCAGCGCCTCGCTGGCGCGGGTGGACCGGAAGGGCGGGGTGATCAATCGAACGAGCAGGTAGACCGTCCACAGCCGCAGGATAAACACGGCGGTTTGAAGGGTACTGAACAGAACGAGAGAAACGGCGTGATTCGCGGCCGGCAGCGGTGCGAACGCGAAGTTCTGGCCGATCCGGATCAGCCATTCGCCGCCGAAACGCCAGGTGAAAACCGTCTTGAACAGCAAAACGAAGAGCAGCACTGCCAGCGCGGCCGCCCGCTCCGGCATGAACAGCACCGGGCGCAGAAACGCGAAGACGCTGTCCGTCAGCCGCATCGTGCCGGACAGGAACGGATTGAAGGTAAACTCGCGTTCGGGTGCCGACCAAAGACGGACCCAAAAGATCAGCGCGGCGATATGAAAACCGTAAAGAATAAGATCCATAAAAAACCTGCAAAACCGAGGGGGTAAGCATAGGGTTTGCGGGTGCGCGTATCAAGGCGAAAGGCAAGAACGGTCACAGTTCAACAACCGAAAACATGCCTTGGGCGAAGGGGCCGGGGTTGACAACAAGCGTTTCCCCGCAGCGGCTTCGCGACGCGGCTTCGTGAATATGCCCCGAAAGACAGCACGCCGGCTGGCAATGGTCAATGAAGGCGCGCAGCGCATGCGAGCCGACGTGTATGCCGTTGGGCAGCAGGTCGGTCGAGGTGCCGTAGGGGGGCTGGTGGACTGCCAGGATGATCCGCGCTGAGTGCTTTTCGCATGTTTTGAGCAGACGGTCGAGATGTGCGGCGTACGCAGATTCAGGAAATTCCGTGGGTGTTTGCGCGGGGCACGGCAGCGCCCCGCCGAGTCCGGTCAGCGTCCATCCGCCAAGCGGCACGCAACGGGCGTGCAGGTTTGTCCAGCCATCCAGCGAACCGTCGATGGCCATGCAGTCACAGTTCCCAATCACAAAATAACAGGGCAGCTCAGGGACGCGCAGCGCATCTGCGACACGTTGGATCTGTTTGGGCGAGCCGAAGGTGGTGAAGTCGCCGCACATGATCAGCGCGTCAACACCTTCGCAAGCCCGGTGCAGTGCGGCAACCTGTTCGGTATGCCCGTGCACATCGGAAATCACCATGAGTTTCACCGGTCACCTCCTCATCTTTTCTGCCCGTGAAGTCAATGCAGCGCAAAGCCGGTATCCGGTGCAAAAATAACGCCGTGTTTGCAGGACGGAACGTCGGCGGGCTCGATTCCGATCAACTTCAAGGGATTGTAAAAACCGATGCGCAGCAACGCTTCCAAGGAAAAAATGCCGAGCGCATGCAGCACATTCATACAGGCCAGCAGCGTCGCGGACGACCCCACCAGGCATTGCTTCTCGGGATTGTGAAGGCGTCCGTCCGGTTCGAGCACCGCACGGTTGCCCAATACATCATAGGTGCCGGGGGGGAGTCCGGCTGCGGAAGCTGCGTCCGTCGTCGCAATCAGGCGGTCGGCACCGGCCGCGCGCGCGAACACGTTGAGCACATGATCGGGCAGGTGATGGCCGTCCGGAATGAACAGCACCTTGAGCCGCTCTTCGGCGAGCCCGGCGAGCAGAGGGTTGTTGTGCCGGTGCACCTGGTTCGGCATGCCGTTGCCAAGGTGCGTAAGCGCAGAAGCCCCCGCATCGGCGAGCCGCCTCACGTCTTCCGGGCCTGCCAGGTGATGGCCGCATGAAACGGTGACGCCGCACGCGACCGCATGCCGCGTGAGCCGGTCAGCACCCGGCACGTCCGCCGCAAGCGTCAGCAGGCGCAACCGGCCGCCGGCCCACTCCCGGAGCCTGTCGAAGACCTCACACGAGGGGACGTGAACCGCCGCCGGATCATGCGCACCGACCGCGCCGGGTTCACGCGAGATGAACGGGCCCTCGAGGTGAAATCCCGGGATATGGCGGGCGAGCACGGCATCGTTTTTCAGCGCGCGCACGATGATCGTGAGATTGCGGCGCAACAGCGCCTCGTGATTGGTGATCAGGGTCGGCAGAAACGCCGCAGTGCCGCGCTCCAGCAACGTGCGCGCGGCATGAACAAAGCCTTCCTCGGTGAGGGCTTCGCTGCTGAAGTCCACACCGACAAAACCGTTCACTTGGAGATCGACAAAACCGGGGATTTTCAAAACCGTCTTCATGATGATGGAACCTTTCAAGAGTCACGGGATTGGCCAGCAGGCATCACGAATCCCGCGCAGGTTTGCGCTTCAGAGCCTCTACATGCGCCATCCTTTTCCCGATGGTCTCCTCATAACCCTGAACGGTGGGCCGGTAGTAGCGCTTGTCAACCGGAAGATAGGTTTGCTGAACGGTGTGCTGCGCGTAATCGTGCGGGTATTTGTATGGCGTGTCGAGCCCGTCGCGGCCGATCGACGCGACGTGGACGTTTTTGAGATGCTCTGGGACCGCCATCAGCCGGCCGGAACGCACATCCGCAAGCGCCTCGTCCACGGCCAGATAGGCGGCGTTGCTCTTGGGCGCGGTGGCGAGATACGTGGTGGCCTGCGCCAACGTGATGCGCGCCTCGGGCATTCCGATGAACTCGACCGCCTGCATCGCGGCCACGGCGACGGTCAGCCCGCGCGGATCGGCGTTGCCGATGTCTTCGGAGGCCAGGATGATCAGGCGGCGCGCGATGAACCGCGGGTCTTCGCCGGCCTCCAGCATCTTGGCGAGCCAGTAGACCGCCGCGTGCGGATCGGAGCCGCGCACCGATTTGATGAAAGCGGAAATCGTGTCGTAGTGGCCGTCCTCGTCTTTGTCGTAGAGCACCATCTTGCGCTGGACGCACTCCTCGACCACGGCGTGCGTCAGCCGGATCACACTGTCCGCATCAGGCGGCGTGGAGAGCGCGGCCACCTCCAGCGCGGTCAGCGCACGTCGCGCGTCGCCGTCGCAGATCATCGCCAGGAAAGCCACGGCTTCCGGCGTGAGGTCAAGGCGCAGGTGGCCCAGGCCGCGCGCGGTGTCGGCTGCGGCGCGGCGGATCAGCGCGGCGACCGCCTCTTCGCTCAGCGGACGCAGTTCGAAGACCAGAGACCGCGACGTCAGCGGGCTGTTCACGAACACATTCGGATTGTGGGTGGTCGCGCCGATCAGCGTGACGGTGCCGTTCTCCACATAGGGCAGCAGCACATCCTGCTGCGACTTGTTGAAGCGGTGGATCTCGTCCACGAACAACACCGTGCCGGGCCCGTCCTTGAACAGTTTGGCGGTCTCGCACACCGTGCGCAACCCTGCGACATTGGAGAGCACGCCGGAGGTGCGCTCGAAACGGCGGAGGGTGGCCCGCGCGATCACTTCGGCGAGCGTGGTCTTGCCGCAGCCAGGCGGCCCGTAAAAAATCAGGTTGGTGAGCCGGTCGGCCTCGATGACGCGGCGCAGCAGCTTGCCGGGGCCAAGGATATGGTCCTGTCCGAGCACCTCCTCCAGCGTGGCGGGGCGCATGCGCGCTGCCAAGGGCTGCCGGAGCTGTCTGGCCGCGCCGTCTGCCGCGCCTCCCTCCGGTGCATCGTTGTCGGTGAACAGGTCTGTGTCGGGATCACTCATGACGAGAAAAGAGAACATGCGTGCCCAGCATGATGGCGAGGATCACACTGAAGGCGCCGGCCGTATTAGCCAGTGCGTCCCACGGATCCATTGCCCGGGAATGTGTCAGCAAACCCTGAGCGCATTCCAGCAACGCCCCGTAGAGCGAAGCGCAGGCGGCGAGCGCCAATAATGGGGCAGGACGCCGGCGTGCGCTCGGGGAGAGAGCATGATAGAACGACAGGCTCAGCGCGGCGTACATCAGTGCGTGAACCAGTTTGTCCATGCCGGGGACGGAAGGCGTGTCGGCAAAGCAGGAAAAGAACCGGGCGGGCAACAGCGACAACGCCGGGATCAGCATTGACAGCACGACCGCCGGACCGTAACGATAACAGGGTTGTGACCGACGGTTCATGTGAGCGTCGCTTGCACGGCGAGCGAGAGCGTATGCTTCTCCCCGGGCGCGAGTGTGATCTCGTCGCCGTCGGTATTGGCGGGTTCGAGGCAGAGCATGCGCGCGTACTCGTCGTCGCCGAAATCGGATAGCGCTCGCGCTTTATCGATCCAGGGGTTCCACACCACGAGGCGACGCGTGCCGCGGAAGGTCACGGTGATGTCGCGTCCGATGCCCGGATCATGCAGCGCGCAGGCCGGAGCGCGCGGCGTGAAGACACGGTCCGTTTCACCACGGATGTTCAGCAGGCCGGCCTGTTCACCCTGATGCCCGCTCAGGCGGTCCCGATACGATGCGCCGTCGAGCCCGCGCACCGTCGCGTCCATGATCTGGCGCACGCGCAAATAGGGATGAAAGGCTTGCGAGACGGTGAAGGGCCGCGTGTCCCGGTTTTCCGTCGTGAGTTCCAGCGACAGGCTCTGCGCCAGCACGATGCGCAGGGTCAAGGCAAAGGCGTGGGGCCAGAAACGGCGCGTGGCGGCGGTATCGCCCAGTGCCAGCGTGATTTCGGTGCTGTCCGAGGCATAGGCTGTCGCCTGCACGCACCACTCGGTGATCCGCGCGAAACCGTGAAGCGGCAAGCCTGGATCGGCCGCCGGACCGAACCACGGCCAGCAGACCGGGATGCCGCCGCGGAACGGCGCGCCGCGTTCCACGCGCGACTGTTCGCTCATGAA
>JAGOBZ010000216.1 GCA_017999015.1 Kiritimatiellia bacterium | reverse complement strand
CATCATGAATCGAGCTATCCGCGACATGACGGACGCCCTTTTGCAGCGCCATCCGTGTTTGGCCCCGCTCGCCGGCGTACTGACCGCAGCCACGGAGGCCATCGCCGGTTGCCACGCGCGCAACGGCTTGGTGCTGTTGTGCGGCAATGGCGGCAGCGCCGCTGACGCCTCGCACATCTCCGGCGAGTTGCTGAAGGGGTTTCTGAACCGGCGGCCTGCGTTGCCCGGGCAGTCCGACGTTCTCGTGCGCGAAATGGGTGATGCATCGCTCGCCGCCAAACTGCAGCGAGGTTTGCGCGCCGTTAACCTTTGCGAAGCCTCGTCGATCATCACCGCAACCGCGAACGACCTCGACCCTGAGTTGATCTTTGCGCAGCAGGTCTTCGCGCTGGGTCGCCCCGGCGACATCCTGATCGGCCTCAGCACCAGCGGCAACGCCGGAAACGTCACGCGCGCCATGCAGACGGCGCGCGCGGCCGGGCTGACGACAATCGGCTTCACGGGTGCTTGTCCCGGACGCATGGACCCCTTCTGCGACCTGCTTTTCAAAGTACCGGAAAGTGAAACCTACCGGATACAGGAACTCCACCTGCCGCTTTACCACGCGCTCTGCGCACAGGTTGAGGCAGCCTGTTTCGGCACATGATCGGAAAAGGAGAAAAAAGAATGAAAACGATGATGTTCCTCATAACCCTCTCGTGCAGCCTGCATGCCGTCGCGGACGCGATGATCGTGAAGCAGGTACCGGTGACGCCCACGCAAACCGTTAGCCTGTTCAACGGGGCCGATTTTTCCGGCTGGACCCAAGTGATCACCGCAGAGCCAGGCAGCGATCCGGACAAGACTTGGACGATCGTAAACGGTGTCATCCGTTGCACCGGAAAACCGTTCGGTTATCTGATGACACAGCAGAGTTTTGCCAATTACACCTTGAAGGCTGAGTACCGCTGGTACGCGCAAACCGAGCAGATGAACAGCGGCATCTTTGTTTTGAAAACGGGGCCGGACACCTTCTTTCTGCCCAAAGCCATTGAGGCCCAACTCAAGAAAGGCAGTGCCGGCGACTTCGTGCTGCTCTCTCAAGCCACGGTGAACGGCCTGGAAAATCCCAAACACAAGTCTGTCAAAAAAATGGCGGATTCCTCGGAAAAGCCTGACGGCGAGTGGAACAGCGTCGAAATCGTCGTAAAAGGGGATACTGTCACGGTGAGTGTCAACGGGGTCCTGCAAAACAAAGGCCATTCGGCCTACACCGAGGCCGGCGCCATCTGCCTGCAGAGCGAAGGCGGCGCGATCGAGTTCCGTAACATCACCGTCGGCCCCGTACGATAAACGCGATCCCTCTTGTTTCAGGCAACCGTTTTTGTTACCATACGGCCCGTTTCCGGTAGGAAGCGTAACTGTGCTAATCGGCACGGTTGAAAGGAGTTCACATGAAGAGCCTGTTGATGGTTACGATCATGGCCGCCGCGACGTTCGCGTTTGTAGGCTGCAAAAAAGAAGAGACGCTGGGCGACAAGATGGACAAGGCCGTCAAGTCCGCCGAAAAAGCGGCTGATTCCGCCGCCAAGGATGCCGAGAAGGCCGCCGGCGATCTGCAGAAGAAGCTGGATGGCGCGCTGAAGAAGTAATTCGGCCCCTCTCGTTCCGCGACCGGCAGCCATGCGCTGCCGGTCTTTTTTTTGTCTTTCAGCTTGGAAGCGTAGCATCGTTGTATTACCCTCCCGTCATGCAAACGACCTCTTCCACCTGTTTGAAACTCGGCGTGCTGGGCTCCGGGTCCGGTTCGAACATGCAGTCGGTCTTGGACGCGATCGCCGCAGGCAACCTGAATGCCGAGGTGCGCCTTGTCCTCTCCGATGTGCCGGACGCCCGCATTCTTGAACGCGCCCGCAGCCATGGGATCCTTTGCGACTGGCTGAACTGCGCCCCCTTCAAAACCAAACTGGACGGAGCGGCCGAGCAGCGCTGTATCCGGCTGCTGCAGGACGCCGGCGTTGACACGGTGATCCTCGCCGGTTTCATGCGGATCGTAAAGCCTGGGCTTCTTGCTGCCTTCCCGCAGCGCGTGCTCAATATTCACCCCGCTCTGTTGCCGGCCTTCCCCGGTTTGCAGGCGTGGTCGCAGGCGTTGGCGTACGGGGCCAAGGTGGCCGGTTGCACCGTGCACTTCGTGGATGCCGGCACGGATACCGGGCCTATCATCGTTCAGCGCAGCGTGCCGGTGCTTGAGGACGACACCCCCGAGTCGTTGCACGCGCGCATCCAAGTCGAAGAGCACCGCGCCTATCCGGAAGCGTTGCGCATGATCTCCGAAAACCGCCTGACCGTGACAGGTCGACGTGTTTTGATTACATAAAAAAAGCGCGACGCCACCGCGCCGCGCGGGATATGATTCAGTCGCCTGTCGCGCCCCGCTTATTTCGCCGATTCATCATTCACATCGGACGCGGGCATCTGCACTTTTACTGCATCAGATGCGTCACCGGGCGGCGGGACGGTCTCAGTCGTTGCCGCGCTCTCCACGGCAGCCTGTGGTTCAGCGACAACCGGTTCCGGGGGTAACAAAGGCTCGACGGCCGGAATGCTTGCCTTCGGTTCAGCAGACCCTGTTTCGGTCTCTGGCGCGTCCTCGGCAGACGGCACGGCGGAAGCTTTCGGCGCGGGCGTTTGAGGCGCAACCGCATGCTGCGGGCGCCCCCCCCCCTGCTGTCCACCCGCCTGTTTCTCGCCGGGCAGCAAACGGAAAGCGGGGTACTCAAGCGGGCCGCTCAGGACATCGTTGTAAAACTCGACCACATGGCCGCGCTCAACCAGCCACACGAGCTGGACGAGCGTTTCCTTGATTTTTTCTTCGTCGCCGCCTGCGATCGCGGAAACCATTTCCGCTTTGGTGCACGCAGGATGCTCGTTGACATAGGTCAACACATCGCGCAACGCCTGAACCGTGTGAGACGGATCCAACGCCACCGGCATCTTGAGCATCACGAAATCCTGTCCCTTGGGATCATTCACGCGGAACAGATGCAACTTGCGATGGCGGAAGGCCCCGCGCAGGGCAAAGAACAGCGAAGCCGGAAAGCGACGCTCACGCAGCAGCATGTCTTTCAACGCATAATAGAGCGGGCGGCTTGACGTCTGCATGCCAACCGCCGCCGTACAGATCAGGTGGCGGACATTCGCAATCTGTTCCGGCAAAATTTCCCGCAGAAAGACCAACTCGGCGACATCCCGCTCCATAGCCGGGGCCTTGGGTGCCGGCTCGGCATCCGCTTCGGCAGTCGCGCCGGATTCAGCGGCAACCGCCGCATCAACCGGTTCAGCCGCCGTGGGAGCGGCCCCTTTACGACGGTAAATCTTTTTCTTGGTGCACTGTTGACGCCATTTTTCTATGGCATCAGAATCACGCACGGTCTCGATGCGCGAACGATACGCTTCCTCTGTTAGCGTCGCATATCGCGTCCGCAGCATCTCCTGCACTTTGCCGTTGAAACTGTGATGGTTCGGCGGACCCAGCAGCTCGCCGCTCATACCGCAGCGCGCGACGCACACAAACACGCCGGAGGGCGGCTCGCACGTCACCTCTTCCACATCAAAGAAGTCATCCATGTGGTGGTTAACCAGGTGCGAGCGGATCTCTTCTTCCGACAAGGCGGGTATGCCGCACACCTTGCATTGGAAAAGCGGCACCTGCTGATCCTTCAAAGGTTCGATGCGAACCAGGCACGAAGCAGGGTTGTCCAAAAAGAGCCAGGCGATATCGCGCAGCGGGAACGCGCGATGCGATGTCTGGATACGGCGTATGACCGCCCCCAGCGCCTTCTGTTCGGGCAGCACACGGATCTCAAGCGGCAGCAAGGGCACCTCGGGACGGTCCTGGCGCGGCGGCCCGCGAAAATCACGGCGAGGCGGATAATCGCCTCCGCGTTCCGGCCTGACGACCCCTTCGGCGCGCGGTCCGCGCAGATCGGCGACAGCCGCACGCGACTCGGGCCGCGGCATGTCGCCGCCGGCAGGCCGCGTGCCGCGGTCATTCTCGCGGCGCGGAGGACGGCGGTCCGGTTTGCGACGGTCGCGACTGTCAGACTCTCGCGGCGCGCGTCGGTCGCGACCATAATCGCGCCCGCCCCGTCGGACATCGCCGTCATCCGAAAACCGCTCGTTCTGATAGCGCTGGATGGTCTCCTCGGGCGACGTACGCGCCCAGCTCGGAGCAAAGTTCAAATCCAGCACAACCCCGCCGTTGTCCTGACCCTCAGGCTTCGCCTCTTCATTCTCGCTCATGGTTGTTCTATGGTATCGTTTGTTTGACCGCGCGGTCAATGTGATTTATGACACATGGCCCGACGCAACGGCAGCCAAAAGGCCGCCGTTCAGCACAATGCGCTTTTGACGTCCGCTCAGCGCCGCAGTTGCCGTGAACGAGTTCCCGCGCGTCACGTTCACGAACGTCACCTTCCCGTCGCCCGCCAACGCCGCGCGGAAACCGCCGCACGTCAGCTCATCGCCCTGCTTGATGGCCTCGTAATCTTCCGGACGGTCGAAGAGCAGCGGCACGATGCCGAAATTGATCAGGTTGGCGCAGTGGATACGTTCGATGCTCCGAGCCAGCACCGCCTTGACGCCGAGGTACATGGGGCACATGGCCGCATGCTCGCGGCTCGAGCCCTGCCCGTAGCTTTCACCGGCCACGATGACAACGTGGCGGCCCGCGTCACGGATCGCCGAAGCGTTCTTGTAGAAAGCGGCATCGACATGTTCAAAGACATACTTCGCGTACTGCGGCACATTCGAGCGGTACTTGAGGCGCGCGCCGGCCGGCATGATGTGGTCGGTCGTGATCTTGTCTCCGACCTTGATGGCCGCCACACCGTCAAGCGTCTCGGGCAGCGGCTTACCCGCCGGAACCTCACCGATGTTCGGCCCGCGCACGATAGCCGTGCCAGGCACACCGCGACCGGCCGTCTCGCGAAAAAGGAACATGCTGTCATCCACATCAAACGCCGCCGGCTCTTCAACGGCAGCCGGTACCGCCTCGCAGGCGCGAGGATCTGTGAACACGCCGGTCAGCGCCGCCGCGGCCGCGGTCTCCGGGCTCACCAGATAGATCTGCGCGCTCAGCGTTCCGGAACGTCCTTCAAAATTACGGTTGCTGGTGCGTAGGCTCACGGCGTCTGTGCCAGGCGACATGTGGTTGCCGATACAGAATCCGCAGGCATTTTCCAGAATTCGCACGCCGGCCTGCACCAGATCGGCAAGCAGACCCTCCTTGGCCAGCATCGCCACCACCTGCCGCGAGCCCGGCGCCACGCCGACCTCCACGTCGGGATGCACCTTGCGTCCACGCATCATCAGCGCCACGGTCTTGAGGTCACGATACGACGAGTTGGTGCAGGAACCGATCAGGATCTGATTGACGCGGCGACCGGCCATCGAGGCGATAGAGGCGACGTTCCCGGGCGAGTGCGGACATGCCGCCATCGGTTCCACAGCGCCCAGGTCGATTTCCACAGTCTGCTCGTAACCCGCGCCGTCATCGGCCGTCAGCCCGATCCAATCCGCCACGCGCCCCTGTGCTGCGAGAAACGCACGAGTCACCGTGTCGCTCGGGAAAACCGAAGTGGTGACCCCCAACTCCGCGCCCATGTTCGTGATCGTCGCGCGCGCCGGCACGCCCAAGGTCGACACGCCCGGCCCGCCGTATTCAAGTACGCGCC
>JAGOBZ010000215.1 GCA_017999015.1 Kiritimatiellia bacterium | reverse complement strand
GAAGACGATCCCCTCGCCGACCGGAATCCCTTTCGCGAGATCCGCCATACCGGGGCGCGCCGCCAAGGCGAGCGCCAGGATGCGGCCCAGCGCGATCCGCCCCATGCTGTGCGGGTCGGCCGACGGCGCCAGCAGCGCCTCGATCCGCGCGGCCTCCTCGGAGGTGCCAGACGAGCCCTTCGCGCGCTTGACCGCGTCCCCGATCAGGGCCTCGCCGCCCATGGCAAAAACCAGATCCTTACCGCCGGCCGCATAGGTGTAGCCGCTGCCGAAGAGCGGCTTCAGCATGCGCAGGGTCTGCTGGTGCGCCGCCACGGCGGCGTCGGCCTTCTCGGCCGGCATGTCAGCCGGCAACGCGGCGCGCATGGTCTTCTCCATCGCCTGCTCATCGATGTCCAGCTTCCAGTCATACGCCTTCATGCCGGCGACCGTTCGCGTGACAGGCTCTGAAACCTTGACGCCGGTCTGCCCCATCATCGAGACGAAAAACGGCTGTTTCATTGCGGCGAGCTGCGACTCCAGATAGCCGGCAGGATCAGCCAACTGCCAGCACCCCTGCACATGCAGCGCTCCGTCCGGTTTCGGCAAACTGACGGTGTAGCCCTGCGGCGCGCCCATCAGCGCGACCGACTGCCGCATGACCGCGGCCAGATCGTTGGTTGTCACGCCGTTGTACATCGGCGACGAGGCGGCGAGCCCGGCATACATCTCGATGAGCGCGCTCTCCAGCGTTTTCGGCATGACCGACCCGCCCGCCGCGTAGCTGAACAACGAATCCTTTTCCAGAAAAGCATGCTGTTGGGGGGCGACCGGTTTGCCGGACAGCGCCAGCGCCGCCAGATCTGATCCCGCGCGGGGGATCAGACGCGAGCGAATGAACACCCCTTCGTTCTGGATGTTGAGACCCAGATGCAGCGCGTCGAGCTGGCCCAGCATCGTGCCGTAGAACCCCAGCATGCGCTCGAGCGTGCGGCGCTGCCGCTCGGCGTCGGGCGCGTCGCCCCGCACCGGCATGGACGCCGCCGCTTTCTTCAAATGGGGCACCACGGCCTGCGGATCGACCGACACGCGAAGCACGCCGGGCAATGTCGGCAGCTCGGAGTAGGCCGCGAGATCCGCCCCCAGCAGCGCGGCCGGCTTTTTCGCGCGTGTCACGAAATACAGACGACCGCCTGCAATCTTTGCCGCCATGCCCTTGCCCATCGCGTAGACACCGTCCTTCGGCTCGGGCAACACCCCCTCGGCTCCCCCGGCCAAAGCCTTGAGATAGGCCTCCGGCGCGGCGCTGGGCGTCACCTCGACAACCATGCCGGTTTCGCCGCCTTCAAGCGCGAGCAGGTGCAGCGCGACCGGTTTGCTGTTGTCCATCTGAGCCGCACCGGGCAAGCCGCCGGTCATCATCATCGGCAACGCCGCGAGCATCGGCGCCTGGAACGCCCCGGCCCCCACCGCAGCCTGTTTCTGCAGCTCAGCGAAACTTTCCACATAGACCGACACGATGCGCGTTACGCCCAACGTATTCCCGGCGCACGCAAAGCTGCACACGGCAACCGCCAAGATCGTTCTTAATCCATTTTTCATGCTAGGCTCCCAAGGCTCATCCGTCTGGCAAAGGCTAGATCGGTGAGTATCATTATGCGGGCTTCGCGTTAGACGTGTCAAACGCATTACGCCCGTTTGCCCGTTTTCGAGGTGTCAACATCCGGCACTATTTGGTAACGTGTCCCCACTTTCTGTTACGTACCCGTTGCGTCTGGCGCCTATACACCGACGCGGCAGACACGAAGGAATCATGGCGAATGAATCAACGAGTCTTGGTGACAGGCGGCAGCGGCTTTCTAGGAATCAACCTGATCCGGCACCTCCGATCGAAAGGGATCACAGACATCCGTTCGATCGACCTCGTGCCGTTTGATTATCCTGAGAAGGAACACATCCAGGCTGCTGTCGGCGACATTCGCGATGTGGCAGCCCTGAAACAGGTCATGCAGGGCGTCACTTGGGTGATCCATACCGCAGCGGCCCTGCCGCTTTATTCCGAACAAGACATCATGACCACTGATGTTGACGGCACGCGCAACGTGATGGCCGCCGCGCGCGCGGCCGGCGTCGAACGCGCCGTCATGATTTCCTCAACCGCCGTGTACGGCATTCCCGACCATCATCCGCTCTTCGAGACCGACCGACTGATCGGCGTCGGCCCGTACGGACGCGCCAAAATCTTGGCTGAAGAGGAGTGTCTCAAGGCTCGCGGGCAGGGACTCTGTGTCCCGATCATCCGCCCCAAATCATTCGTCGGTCCCGAACGCCTCGGCGTGTTCGCGCTCTTTTATGACTGGGCGTACACCGGCCACGGCTTCCCGATGATCGGCAGCGGGCGCAACCGTTACCAGCTTCTCGACGTGGAGGATCTCTGTGAAGCGATCTGGCTGACGCTCACGCTGGACAGCGCAAAGGTCAACGACACGTTCAACATCGGCGCCAAGGTGTTCACCACCATGCGCGAGGATTATCAAGCCGTGCTGGATGTCGCCGGCCACGGCAAGAAAATCCGCGGGTTCCCGGCAGCGCCGATGATCTGGACGTTGCGTTTTCTCGAGTTGCTGCACCTTTCGCCGCTCTACAAATGGGTGTATGAGACCGCCTGCGAGGATTCCTTCGTGAGCATCGAAAAGGCCGAACGCCTTCTGGGATATGCGCCGCAACATTCCAATAAAGACGCACTGATCCGCAACTACCGCTGGTACGTCGCCAATCTGAACTCCTTCAAAAACGCATCGGGCGTCTCCCATCGCGTGCCGTGGAAACAGGGCATCCTGCGTTTTGCCAAATGGTTCTTCTGATGCACGTCCCCTCAGATACCGCCCCGAAACGTCCGCCGATAAAAGGAGCCCGCTCCCTTTGCCTGCGGTGTTCGATTACGGCGTGCCTGTGCCTAGCTACCATGCTGCGTGCCGACACCGAGGAACTGCAGCTTACGAGCCTGGACGGCACCGTGCACGCGCGCTTCATGGTCGATGAATCCGGGCGGTTGACCTACAGGGTTTTGTACCGCGGCCATGAAGTTCTCGCCCCTGCACCGATCGGCATCACGGTGGCCGGATGCAATTTAGGGCAGGTCACATCTTTTAAACCGTTGCGCGTGTATCGGACGGACGACCGCTTCCCCGTGCGCGGAGTGCAGCAGGAGAGCCGTCTGCTCGCGCAGCGTGCGCTCTGCTTCGCACAGCCTTTCTCCGGCCCCTCCTACGGACTCCAGGTTGTCGTGGCCGACACCGGCGTCGCCTGGCGATTCGTCATTCCCGGGAAGGGTGTGCGCCGCGTCAACGGCGAGACCGCCTGCTGGCGGTTGCCGTCGGCGAGCCGAATCTGGTTCGCCGAGCGCCGCTCCGACTGGAAGCTCAAGACTTACGCCGGTGAATGGCTCTGCGCGCCGCTGTCCGACCTTCACGCCGTCTCGCCACAGGGGCCGATCCAAACCATGCCGCTGGTCGCCGAGCTGCCCGAGGGACACGGTTTCGCTGCAATCGCCGAGGCCGCGCTCTTCCGCTACAGCGGCATGCGCCTCTTGGCGGAAACAGACGGCACCCTGCGCGGCTGTTTCACGGAAACGGCCGGCTTTGAGATCGACGGACCGATCCAAACGCCTTGGCGCGTTCTGTTGCTGGCCCCGACGCTCCACGCCTGGGTGAACAATGACCTGATCGCCCAACTCGCCCCGCCGCCCGATCCAGAACTGTTTGACTCTGAGGCGTGGACAACGGGCGGACGAAGCGTTTGGAGCTGGTGGCAGGGCCGACACGACTACATGCAGCCTGAAGCCGAGAAACACATGATCGACGCGGCGGCCGCCCTGAACTTTGAATTCACCACCCTCGATGAAGGCTGGGAAGCATGGACAAATGCCTGGTCCGTCTTAAGCGACCTTTGCGGTTACGCGCACAGCCGCAACGTCCGGGTTTTTGTTTGGAAGCATTCAAAAGCGCTCAGCCAGCCCGACCACGACTTTGCGGCCTTACGCGGATTTCTCGACCAAGTGAAAAAGGCCGGCGCGGCCGGCGTGAAAATCGATTTCATGAACAGCGAGTCTTACGACACGATCCTGTTCGATGAACGTGTGCTGCTCGAGGCCGCGCAACGCCAGCTTTTGGTCAACTTCCACGGCTGCCAGAAACCCTCCGGCGAAGCGCGCACTTATCCCAACGAGATCACCCGCGAAGGCGTGCGCGGTCTAGAGCTGAACCGGATCGCCGAACAGGCCCGACGACGGCGGGACGCCACCGAGACGCCGCCTTACGTGCCCGGCGGCGAGAATCAGGATCTGCCGGCCTCGCACAACGCGGCGCTGCCGTTCACGCGCTGCATCGCCGGCCACGCCGATTACACGCCCCTCGCCTTCTCACGTCCCGGCACCACAACCTGGACACACCAACTGGCGATGGCTTATCTGATCACCTCGCCGCTGCTTGTCATGGCGGAGCACCCCCAGCGCCTGCTGGAAGACCCTGAATTGGCCCCGGCGCTGCCGTTCGTGCGTGAAGTGCCAGTCTGCTGGGACGAAACACGCGTGCTGGAGGGCAGCCGAATCGGCGAGCTGGCCGCCTTCGCGCGGCGTAAAGGCAACACCTGGTTCATCGCCATGGTCAACGGCACCGACGGGCTCAAACTGGTTTCGCTCGACCTGACTTTCACCGGCTGGCGAGACCTCGTAATCACCGAACTCGCCGACCGCGCAGATGCACCCGCCGCTTTCGCGCCCAACGCGCGAACAACAGCGGCGCATGTGCCGTTCATCGTGACCCTCCAAGCGTGCGGCGGCTATGTCGCGAAAGTTGTAAACGCCGAACGCTGAACGTCCAACTCCGAAGTTTTAAACTCTGCGTCTCTGCACCTCCGCGCCTCTGCGTTAAATACCAGAGCCGTGCTTTTACTCTCATCGTTGCGATCACTGCGTGGTCGCAACAAAACACTCACGCAATCCGCGCGCAGAGCACCTTGCGCGCCAGCGATGCGACACGCTTCACATCGAGATCGGCCGGTGTCAGGCTTTCGACATTCGCGCTGCCGCACGCCAGCCCGAAGGCGACCGTACGCTGCAGCGATTTCCCCGCGAGCAGCGCATGCGCGATACCGGCCGTGGTGCAGTCCCCGCTGCCGATCGGATTGACGCGCTGCGCGATCTCCGGCGGCGTGAAGCGCCAGGCACCGCGCGGCGTCAACAGATAAGCGCCCTTGCCGCCCTGTGTCACAAAGACGTTGCGCGCCCCGAGCGCAAGCAGGTCCCGCATGCCGCGCAAAATCTGCCGTTCGGTCTTCAGCCGCTCTTCCAGAGTGGTCTCCAGTTCGCGCACGTTGAGCTTGGCGAGCAGCGGACGCTCGAACAGCACGTTGACGAGCGCTGTCCGGTGCGAGTCGATCACCACCGGCACGCCGGCCTCGTTCGCGGCACGCACGAACGGCACGTAGAACGCGTCATCGGCGTACGGCGGCAGCGTGCCGCTGATGACCAGCATCGCGGCCTCCGCCGTCCGGCACAGCGTGTCGCGCGTGAACCGGCGCAGGGCGGCGGCCCCCGGCGCCGGGGCCTCTTCGACCAGTTCGGTCACCGTGCCGCCCGCGCGGTCGATCAATGTCGTACAGACGCGGGTCGGTGCCTTCATGGCAGTCAGCGTGCACGCATCCACGCCGCAGGCGGCCAGACAGGCTGCCACCCGGTGGCCCGTGT
>JAGOBZ010000214.1 GCA_017999015.1 Kiritimatiellia bacterium | reverse complement strand
CTGTGAAAGTCCGCACGCAAGCCAGATACGCCCCCGGTAGGGCGGTCTCGCCGAGACCGCCGCGGACGCCTCGGCGAGGCGTCCCTGCCAGAAGCGGTTTTGCGTGACCGTCATGACCGCTCAACCTGTTGCACGGCACGTTGTTGCGGGCGGGGACGCCCGCGCTCCCGTCTCGCCATCCTGCCTTTCATCAGAAACGCACGATCCTCGCATACCCCTGCGCTAGCCGATTACCTTCAGACGGCTGTTTGCTATTGCTCCAAGCGGTTGTTCAAAGTACACTGACCTCTCCTCTTTTTGCGTTTGAGAGACTTATTTTGGAGAGTTGCATGTTGACGGTGATTTTGAATGCCGGATTCGGGGTGTTGGTGCTGCTGGCCTTTGGGTTGAGCGGCGGGGCCAACTGGGGTTGGTCGGTTTTTTGGGGCGTCGTCGCCTTCGCGGCGGCTCAGGTGGCTGCGGGGTTTCTGATTCAGCGGCGTGTCAAGGCCGGCATGGCCGGCGTGCAGAAGATTTTGGAGGACGGCCAGAAGCGCTTGCAGGCTAAGGTCAACCAGTGGCAGACGCGTCCGCCGGGCAGCCTCAAGCAGGCGCAGCTCGAGATTGAGCGCGAACAGCGCGTTTTTGTTGAGCGGGCGCTGGAGGCCTCAAAAGAGATGGAGCGGTTCAACCGCTGGGCGCCGTTGATGGGACGCCAGCTTGCCACGATGCGCTTGCAGCTCTATTGGATGCTGAAGGATTTCAAGCGGGTCGACGAGCTGATGCCCAAGGTGCTGGTCATGGACCCCATGATGGCCGCGATCAAGCTGGCGCGCATGCACATGCTGGGGGAAAAGACGGGCATGGCGGCTTTCTTTACGAAACAGACGCGCCGGTTGCGGTATGGACAAGGCGCGCTGCTCTATGCCCTGTATGCCTGGATTCTGGTGCAGAACCAGGATCTAGACGGGGCACACAAGGTGCTGATCGAGGCGTGCGAGAAGATGGAGAACGAGACGCTCAAGCGTAACCGCGAGCACCTCGCGAATAATCGCGTCGGCCACTTCTCCAACGCCGGCATGGGCGACGAGTGGTACGCCTTGCATCTAGAGCAGCCCAAAGTCAAGATGCAGCGCCAGCGGCCGAATGCGTTCGGCCGTCCGTTCTGATAGGTCGTAGTATGCGTGACACGGATAGATTGGAATTGCTCGGGCTGGAGGTCGCGTGTGTCATCGGCGACCTTCCCGAGGAGCGCGGCCGCGAGCAACGGTTGCTGGTTGACGTGTCGCTGGCGTGCGATCTGGCCGCCGCGGGCACGAGCGACGACCTGCGCGACACGGTGGATTACGCGGCGCTGGCCGCCGCGATCCGCGCGGCGCTGCGCGCGGCGCGCTGCCGGATGATTGAGCGCGCGGCCGAATGCGTGGCGCGCGTCTGCCTCGATGACCCGCGCGTGCGTTCGGTGCGCGTGCGTGTCGAAAAGCGGGGCGCGGTGCCGGGCCTGCGCGCGGCGGCGGCCACCGTGACGCGCGAGAGGGACGGTGCCTCCGCATGACCCCGCGCCCGACGCAAGCGGTCGTTCTGGCGGCGGGTCTCGGCACGCGCCTGCGCCCGCTGACCCTTGCCCGTCCGAAGCCGCTGATGCCGCTCTGGAACGTGCCGCTGCTGGAGCGTATCCTGTGCCTGCTGGAAGGGTGGGGGGTCGAACGCATCGCTGTGAACCTGCACAGCCAGCCCGAGGCGATCCAGGCCTTTCTCGGCCGCCGCGGCGGCCGGGCGGCGATCCACACTTCTTACGAGCCGGAGATCTTGGGCACGGCAGGCGCGTTGCGTCCGCTCCGGTCTTTCCTCGGCGCGGAGCCCTTCTGGGTGGTCAACGCCGATATCGTGGTCCGTGTGGCGGTCGAGCCGCTGCTGCAGGCGTTCGCGGCGGGCGACGGGTTGGCGGCGGCTTGGCTGGAGCCGAAGAAGGGGCCGCGCACGGTCGAAGCCGACCGGCGCGGACGTATCACCTGTTACCGCAGTCCGACACCCGGCGTGCCCGGCACCTTCACCTTTTGCGGCCTGCAACTGGTGTCGCCGCGCCTTTTCGAGTTTCTGCCGGAGCGCCCGTTCTGTACGCTGGTGGAGGCTTACGAACGCGCCTTGGAATGCGGCCTCTGTGTGCAGGGCGTGGCGGTCAAAGACAGTTTTTGGGATGATGCCGGTACGGTCGAGGCCTACCTGAGGCTGCATGATCAGGGGGCGATCACGAGGGGAGCTTTTAACGCTCAACGTTCAACGCTCAACGTTCAACGCTCAAGTGACGGACGAGAGGGGACGGGCGTGTGGGTGAGCGAGGAGGCCGAGGTGGCTTCGGACGTGCGAGGGCGCCGCAGCGTGGTGTATGGCGGGGCGCGCGTGCTGCCGGGCAGTGTCCTCAAGGGGTGTGTGATCGGCGGCGGATGCGTCGGCGGACGGCTTGATGGCGTCGTGTGCGTGGCGGCCGCCGAGGCGGGTGACGACGCGTTGCCGGAGGCGCTGGGCGTGCTGGGGTGGTCGCCACGCGAGACCGCCGCCGCGTTTCTCGGAACGCGCGGTTCGAGCCGCAGTTTTTGGCGTCTGTATCACGGTGCCGACCGGGCGATTTATATCCGCTACAGCCTTGAGAGGACTGAAAACGCGCGTTATGCCGGGCACGCGCGTCTGCTGGCAGAGGCCGGCGTGCCGGTCCCGCAGGTGCTGGCCGAGCTGGCTGATCGGCGTTGTCTGGTGATGGAAGACTGGGGCGACGACTCGCTCCAGGCGCGCATGGAGGCGCATCCGGAGCGGGCTGAAGCGTGGTACCTTCCGGTTGTTCAGGCGCTGGCGCGCCTTCACGGAGAGGGCACGCGCCGTGTCACGGCCGAACCGGTCACGACGATGCTGGAGCCGCCGTTTGACGCTGCGCTCTACGGCTGGGAGCACGGCTTGTTTGAAGAACATATCATCAAAGGGCGTTATGGATATGCGGCGATGCCCGGCGACGCAGCACAAGAATTGCGGCAAGTCGCGGCACGGCTAATGGGGGCGCGGCAGGTGGCGTTGCACCGCGACTGTCAGTCCAGCAACGTCCTGTTCCGCGGCAAACGCATGGCGTTCATCGATTTTCAGGGCCTGCGGATGGGTGCGGCCGCCTATGATCTGGCTTCTCTCCTGTACGATCCTTATGTTACACTCTCCCCCGAGTTGAGAGTGCGTTTGGCGCAGGCCTATGGGGCCTGCGGGCCGGACCTGCGCGAGGGTGTGGTGCTGCTCCATGACGGTGCCGTGCAGCGGCTGATTCAGGCGTTGGGCGCATTCGGGCGGTTGGCCTCCGTGGGACAGGCGGGCTTCACGCGGCACATCCTGCCGGCTCTGCAAAACCTGTTGGACGCCGCCGATACCTGCGGATTGGAAGCCGTAGGCGAACTTGCCGAAGAGCTGATCGCGAAAGAAACAGTGATTCTTTAGGAGGCGTGGGTGGGTGCCCTTCATAAATCTGGCGTGGACACGTTTGTCGCGCGTGTACGGCGCGAGGCCCGGTTGAAGCGGGATCCTGTCGTTCTGAAATCGATGGGCCATGCGCGCGTTTTCCTCGCCTTTGACTGGGGCTGCGACACGTTTGTCTTCGAAAAGGATATCTGGAAGCATCTGGAGAATCACAGTCCGGTGCTGATCGTGCGTAAGCGGGATCTGGTCAAGGGCACTGGCGGCTATGTCATGACGCTGACCGCCGGCAACCACACGATCGCGGCCATCCCGTTGCTCTCCGGCCAGTTCTGGAACCTCGGCCGTGTGCCGGTCGCGCGACGGAGCAAGACGTTGCAGGAGGCCGTCGTCTGTGCGAACGTGGTGAACGGCGCGCTCGAAATCTCTCAGCGCGACGTGCTGACCGACGTGGTCACCGAGGCCGACGAATGGTTGCAGAGTGTCGGGCTCGCGCTTGACGACGTGATCATGGCCGAGCGCAACGATGCCGCCCTTGAATACTATCGCCGGCAGGGGCAGGAGTGGCGCATCAAGCCGTTGGCTTGGACGCGGCGCGAGATGGATGCGGCCCTGGCCGCGAGCCGCACGCGCATCAACACCTGTCTGCGCTACTACCACAGCGCCAAAGGCGTGCATTTCCTTTCGTACTCCGATTTTCATGCGCTGCCGGCGCTGATACAAACGGATTATGCCGGTTTTGTGGAATGCCTGCGTGAGTTGGTCTCGATCTTCGAAGGCGACGTGCGTTCCTGCATGCGTTCACCGAAATACCACGGCCATAACGAAATCGAGCTGTTCGGCTTGCGCCGGGGCGAAGCGTGCGAGCGTATCGTTCCTGAGTTGGAGCGGATCATGGAGGGGATCACGCTGAAGCGGCTGGATGCCCGGCAGGTGGCTGAGCGGATGCGGGCGGTCGATACGCATTTCAAAGCTTCGCTGGAGCGGCCGGAACTGGCCGACGAGACCAGTGACGATTTTGTCGAGACGCTCTACATGCACCTTACGGGGGAGGTCTATTACGGGCAGGGCGCGGCTGTTGCGCTGGCGTTCGACGACCGCCGCACGGCGCTGCCGGGTGCGACCTTCCGGGGCGGTCGGCCGGATTTCCATCCGGGTGCCGACGAGCGCACGCAAGTCCTGCTGGCGAATGTCCTGCAGATCATGCGTCAGGACGAGACCATCGAGTATGCCAATGTCTACGAGGTGCGCTCCGAAAGCGATGCCACGAACAAACTGGCCGTGGGCGCGGGTGTGACGCGTGAAATCGTCTTCAAGACCAATCGCCGCCCGCTCTGCATGAGCCTGATCGAGAAACGGCTGGCGCTGAAAACACCCGGCTACGGCAGCTACATGCTGGCGCGCGTCGAAGGCTTCAAGGCGCTGGGCGTGGGCTTCGGCGAATACCGGCTGTTGATGCGGCTTGACAGCGCCGCCGGGCGCGAGATGAATTATTTCATTCGCAACCGATGCCCCGGCGAACCGTTGGACGATATCCCGTCGCGGATGTTTCAGCGTGCGGGCGAGTTCGGCGGCAGCGAGGGGGGCGAAGATCCTGAGGTGGTGCTGAAGATGGGGGCGCTGCTGGGGGACGCGGCCGCCCAAAATCTGGTCCTTAAAAAATACCTGCCCGACGCGGCGGGGTGCCGTTTCGGGGTCGGCAAGGAGATCTTTGAGTTCGGGTATGATATCACCGCCCGGCGTGAGATGCCGATGGGGGTGAAGCTCTGCTCGATTCGCGGCTGTTTCGGCTGGCCCGACACAGCCTATACCGAAGAGAATCTCAACGCCCTGTTCGATTTTTATTTTGGCTGTTATGCTCGGGTCCTCTATCGGTTTTGGTGCAAGCATCATGAGGCCGTGCCTTTGGACGCGCTGGCTGAGCGATTTTTTGACGGGTTTGAGTTCAAGACGCGCGAAATGCACTGGAATTATTCAATGCGGCGCGAACAGTTCGACGCCTTCGACCCGAACCTGCCCAAGCACTACGCCTTCGGCAAGAAATGGCGTTTTGCGCTCTGGTCTTTGGAGCGTCAGTTGCGCCGCATCGAAAGCCTGAGAGCGATCTTCAGCCAGTGCGTGCAACAGGCGGCGATAACGTCGGAGGACGAACAAGGAAGCAGCAGCCATGATCATGTCTAAAACCGCCGACAGCCGGGTGACCGCGTATTCCCCTTCCGCGAAAATCAGCCTCGTCTTCGTTGAAGTGACCGACTCCGCGCGCGAACTGGAGCGCAGCCACCTGTGCGGGCCGACGGCCGG
>JAGOBZ010000213.1 GCA_017999015.1 Kiritimatiellia bacterium | reverse complement strand
TTTGTCATTGAGCTAAGCGGCCGTGGCCGGTATACTGCGGGGGGTGCTCAAGAAAGGTGGTGCGGCATGTCCCTCTCGCAAGACATTTGGCGGATCAACATCAACGTGCGCGAGCATCTGGTGGCGCACTACACGCCGTACGACGGCGACGAGGCTTTTCTCGCACCGCCGACCTCCCGCACGCTCGCGCTGTGGGAAGCGGTCAAGTCCCTGATGAAGGAAGAGCGTGCGCGCGGCGGCATTTATGAGATCGACAACACGCGCATCTCGACCATCACCTCGCACGCGCCGGGCTACATCGATCGCGGCCTCGAGCAGATCGTCGGCATCCAGACTGACACCCCGCTCAAGCGCGCGATCATGCCGTTCGGCGGCATCCGCATGGTGCAGTCATCGCTCAAGGCCTACCAGCGCGAACTGCCCGCGGACATCCAGCATGTCTTCCAATACCGCAAGACGCACAACGACGGCGTGTTCGATGCGTACACCGATGAAATGAAGCTGGCCCGCCACAACGGCATCATCACCGGCCTGCCCGACGCTTATGGCCGCGGCCGCATCATCGGCGACTACCGCCGCCTGCCGCTCTATGGCATTGATTTCCTGATCGCCCACAAAGAGGCCGCCAAGGCGCGCCACGTGTTCGACGCCATGGATCTCGAGGCGATCCAGTTGCGCGAGGAGATCTCCGAACAGATCCGCGCACTGCAGGAGCTCAAGGCCATGGCCGCCGCCTACGGCTTCGACATCTCGCAGCCGGCGCAAGACACGAAAGAGGCGATCCAGTGGCTCTATTTCGCCTACCTCGCCGCTGTGAAAGAGCAGAACGGAGCGGCGATGTCGATCGGCCGCGTCTCAACCTTCCTCGACATCTACGCCGAGCGCGACCTGGCCGCCGAGCGCTACACCGAGGCGCAGATCCAGGAGTTCGTCGATCACTTTGTCATGAAGCTGCGCATGGTGCGCTTCCTGCGCACGCCGAACTATGACGCGCTCTTTTCGGGCGACCCCACCTGGATCACCGAAGCGCTGGGCGGCATCGGCGTGGACGGCCGCCACATGGTCACCAAGATGACCTTCCGCTTCCTGCACACGCTGGTCAATCTCGGCCCGGCGCCCGAGCCCAACATGACCGTGTTGTGGAGTGCGCGCCTGCCGGACGCCTTCAAGCGCTACTGCGCACGGCTCTCGATCGCGACTTCGTCGATCCAGTACGAGAACGACGAGATTATGCGCGAGAAATTCGGCGACGATTACGGCATCGCCTGCTGCGTCTCGGCCATGCGCATCGGCAAACAGATGCAGTTCTTCGGCGCGCGCGCCAACCTGGCCAAGGCGCTGCTCTACTGTATCAACGGCGGCAAGGACGAGGTCACCGGGCAGCAGGTCGGCCCTGAAATGGCGCCGGTCACCTCCGAGTATCTGGATTACGACGAGATCGTGCGCAAGTTCGACCAGATCTGCCGCTGGCTCTCGCGCCTCTACATCAACACGCTCAATGTCATCCACTACATGCACGACAAGTACTGCTACGAGCGGCTGCAGATGGCGCTGCACGATGAAGACGTCTTCCGCACCGCCGCTTGCGGCATCGCGGGGCTCTCGGTGGTGGCGGACGCCTTTTCTGCCATCAAGCACGCGCGCGTCAAGCCGATCCGCGACGCGCGCGGGCTGGCGGTGGATTTCGAGATCGAGGGCGACTACCCGAAGTACGGCAACAACGATCCGCGCGTGGACGAGATCGCGGTCGAAGTGGTGAAAGCCTTCATGGGGCGCCTCTCCAAGCACCGCACCTACCGCCACGCCAAGCCGACGCTCTCGATCCTCACGATCACCTCGAACGTGGTGTACGGCAAGAAGACCGGCTCCACGCCCGACGGCCGCAAGGCGGGCGAACCCTTCGCGCCCGGCGCGAATCCGATGCACGGCCGCGATTCGCACGGCTGCATCGCGTCGATGAAATCCGTCGCGCGCCTGCCGTACGACTACAGCGAGGACGGCATTTCTTACACGTTCTCGATCGTGCCGGACGCGCTGGGCCGCGCCGACGACGACCGCGTGCGGAATCTGGTCGATCTGATGGACGGTTATTTCCAGGAGAAGGGCCATCACATCAACGTCAACGTCTTCAACCGCGAGACGCTGCTCGACGCGATGGAGCATCCGGAGAAGTATCCGCAGCTCACGATCCGCGTCTCTGGCTACGCGGTAAACTTCATCAAACTCACGCGCGAACAGCAGCTCGACGTGATCCACCGCACCTTCCATAAAACATTCTGAGGCGCGCCCTTCTGGTTCAGAGTCAGTTTATGCACAACCCCGCAGTCCGGTCGCGCCAGTGGCGTCAATTGTTTTCGTTAACGTTTGCGCACATGATCGCCGATGTCTATGTCGGCTTGATTGCTCCTGTCCTGATCCCGATGCGGGACCGGTACGGCATTTCGCTGGCGACCCTGATCGTGATCACCTCCCTGCTGGTTTTTTCCTCAAATATTTTTCAGATCCCCGTCGGGCATCTGCGTGCGACGTGGACGCGCCCCTGGTTGATCTGGGGCGGCGTGATGCTGGCGGGCTTGTCGGTTTTCATCCCCTGTCTGCCAGCCGGGCCGGGCAGCGTGGCCGGGATGGTTGTGCTGGCCGTGTTGGCGGGGCTGGGTGTGGCGACGGTCCATCCCGAAGGGTTACGGGCGGTGCACGGGCTTGACGCGATCTCTTCGTCGCTGTCCACGGCGGTCTTCATGGTGGCGGGATTCATGGGCTTTTCGGGCGGCGCCCTGCTGTCGGCAACGCTCACCGAGCGTTTCGGGCTGGAATCGCTGACGGCGCTTTATCTGTTGGCGCCGCTGGCAGGCATCCCGCTGTTGTGGAGCGGCGTGCGGCTGCCGGTCGAAGCTGTCAAGCCCCTGCCGCAGGAGCCTCAGCGCGCCGAGCGTACGCCAACGGTGCCGTTCGGCACGTTATTTGCCATGGCGTCGGTCCTGGCGACCTGCTCGCAGATTCAGGGCACGCTGCTCCCCTCCTATCTGCACGAGGAAGCGGGCTACTCCCTGTCGTTCAGCGGGCTGTCGTTCACCTTGTTCGGTGTGGGCGGCATGGTCGGGGCTGTCCTGTGGGGCGCATTGGCGCCGCGGCTAGGCCATCTGCGCGTGCTGCTGGCCACCTCGTTGGCTGGTGCGCCGCTCACGGCGCTCTACCTGTGGCTGGCGCCGCAGACAAAGGGCGCGGCAGCGGTGTTGGCTCTTACAGGCTTCATCGTTTATACGGGATTCCCGCTTTGCGTTGCATTGGCGCGTTACGCAGACTCTTCTCTGCGCGTAAGCCAGCGGATGGGGCTGATCAGCGGCGGCACCTGGGGCGTCGCCGCAATGGTGCTCTGGATCATCGGGCCGGTCGCAGAGCGCATCGGCTTGCGGCTGCTGTTACACCTGATCTGGATCGGCTATCTGGCGGCCGCCGCCATGACGCTTTGCCAGATGCGGCGAGCGGCCGCCGATCCCAGCCCCCGGTAGCGGACGCCGCAGTTTTTTGCACGTTACCGCCTTGCATTTGCATGTGCGTACGGCCTGTTTCAGATTCACATGCCAGCCGGGTTATGGCTTAATGTGAGGGACAGAACATCAGTGTCTTTCTCACAATGGGAGGTTCGGCATGACGAACGGATTGGCGATGGCGGATTATGCGATCATTGGGGGTTTTTTTGCCGTCATGCTCGGTATCGGCTTTTATTTCAGTGGCCGCATGAAGAGCATGGCGCAATTTTTCGGCGGCGGAAAACAGGTGCCGTGGTGGCTGGGCGGGGTTTCGTTTTACATGGTCAGCTTCAGCGCGCTGGCCTTTGTCATGCATTCTGAGATGGTCTACAAGTACGGGCTGGTCTCGCTGATCCTGAGCTGGCTGGCCGTGCCGGCCGCCGCATTGAGCGCCTGCCTGTTCGCGCGCCGGTGGCGGCGTGTGGCGGAGACCAGTCCGCTCGAATACATTGAGGCGCGCTATGGCAGCGGCATGCGCCAAGGGCTGGTCTGGCTGGGCCTTCCGACGCGGCTGCTGGATGACTCGCTCAAACTCTTCGCCATCGGCACGGTGGTGTCGGCCGGTCTCGGCTTCCCGTTCGAGACCGCGATCACGCTTTGCGCGGCGATCATTCTGGGTTACACCTTTATGGGTGGACTGTGGGCCGCGCTGGTGGCGGATTTCGTGCAGTTCGCGGTGCTGGTCGCGGCAGTGGTGATCCTGCCGTTCCTCTCGTTCTCACGCGCGGGGGGGATCGGGAACGTGATGGACGCACTGCCGGACGGCTTCTTCAGCCTGACGCGTCCGGAAGCAGGCTACCCGTTCGTGTATCTGCTCTGCTACTTCACGCTGCTGTTCTTGAACTATTCCACCTCGTGGGCGCTGGCCCAGCGCTACTACTCCTCCGAAAACGATCGTAGTGCGCGCAAGGTCGGCCTGCTGGTGGCGGGGTTATATTTGATTGGCACGCCGCTCTTTTACCTGCCCGCGTTCGGTGCGCTGGTGTTCCTGCCGGACATGGCCAACACCAAAGATGTCTATCCGCTGATCTGCAAGACGGTGCTGCCGGTCGGGATGTTGGGCATGGTGATCGCCGCGATGTTTTCCGCCACGATGTCCACGCTGGCAGGCGACTACAACGCCGTTTCTTCCGTGTTGACCAATGATCTTTACAAGCGGATGATCGGACGCGATCTTTCTGACAAACATCTGCTGGTGGTGGGGCGCGTGAACACCGTCATGGTCGGGCTGCTCGTGCTGGGCATCACGCTAGTGATGCGCACGCTGCAGGGCTCCGGCGATCTGTTCAACACCATGGCCAAGGTGTTCGGACTCTTCTTGCCGCCGGTCGCGATACCCATGCTGCTGGGCATGCTGACGCCGCGCATCTCGGCGCGAGGTGCACAGGCCGGCCTGTTCACCGGCATTGTGGCGGGGCTTGCCGCATTTGTGCTCGGCGCATGGCATCCGTTCCTGCGCCGGGCGGAGTTCCTGACTTTCTGGACGGCGGGCGTGACGCTGCTGGTGATGACCATCGTCTCTGCCTGCGCGCCGGACACCGGCGGGCGGCGCGAACAGGTGCTGGCCTTTTTCGTGCGCTTCAAAACCAACGGCTCTGTTGAAAATGTGACAAGGCAGAAGGGCGCGGACACCTCGTTCTTGCCGGTCATTGCGGCCGGAATCGCGGCGGTCGGCGTGATTCTGATCGCGGCAGTGGTGTTAACCGGCGGCCTTGCGAAAGGTCACCTCAGCGTCTGCGTCGGGGCGGCGCTGCTGGCGGTCGCCGCCGGGTTCTGGTCTGCGGCGCGCAGACTTCGTTAAGCGTCACGGCTCGCATTTCTCAAAGCGGACACAGAGATCGGTGGCCTGCGTTTCTTTGTTTGTGAGACCGCACCGCTGGGAAAAGGGGTTGACCACGAAATGGCGGCACCAGCCGCACGAATGTTGACGTTCGTCGTCCTCAAAGACGCTGGGCGTCCGGGGCTTGTCAGATTCCGTAAAAATCCGGGGCCGCCGCTGATCGTGTACAAACGGCGTCTCCCCGGCTGACGCATAACGCGCTCCGCATCCGGTGCAGACATAGGCCTCGCCGATTTTTTTGAACCCGTCGTAGACAGGCTCTTTACGTGCCAAGGTGAGTTTCCGGCACATGTCGCACTGGATTTCTATCGATGCTGTCACAGAGAAAAACCTGCCTTTCAGTATGAGACGGATTGTAACCGCTTGGGTAT
>JAGOBZ010000212.1 GCA_017999015.1 Kiritimatiellia bacterium | reverse complement strand
GCCACCTTCCGCATGGCGACGGGTACGGGATCCGCCGGCTCCATGCCCCTAGGCGACTGGCGCCCGCGCACGGTTTCCGGCACGCTGACGCCGGGCAACGTGCAGCGCGGTTCGGTCTCGCTGGAGTTTACGGACAGTTGGACCGGCGGCAGCATGGCGACCGGATTTGACCAGGACGGCCTGCTGTACCGCGGCGATCCGATCGGTGAGTACGAGGTCATCGGGACGATCGACTACGCCTCCGGCGCGTACGTTCTGGATCTGACCGCCTTTGCAGGGCAAACCTTGGATCTTGTCCAGGCAACGGTCGGTCAAACGTTGGCGCGCGATCAGTACATCGACTGCGAGCAGTCCTCGGTGGTCATGAACTACAGCTATCGTTTGGTCGAGAATTGGCCGAAGCGCCTCTTCCTCGGTCGCGCCACGACCGGTTATCTCCGCGAAGGGCTGAATACCTTCTTTGCCTTCCTTGACAGCAACAACGACGGCGTGTGGAACGTGGGCGAGCCGTGCGGTATGCCGCACCCTGCCGCCACGGCGATCGGCTGGGACCACAACGAGATCGTCATCGAGCTGACCGATTATGTGCAGGGCTACCTGCGCATGGCGATTCCCTCGGGTGTGCGCTCGGAGGATGTTTTCAAAGGAACGGCCTCGGATGACACGGGCCCCGACGGCCAAGGCGGAATGGAGCAGCGCGTGCGCATCGTCCGGACCGGTGTGGACGGACAGAAACGGCACACCCGGGTAGTCCTCGACAAGGTGGTTCGTTCACCGCGTTCGTGGCTGAATGAAAGCGACCTCTGGGCGCAGGGCGACCTCGCCTTGGACTGGGGCTTGGTGTTCGTTGATACGGCGCTCGATCGCACAAGGTTGTCTTATGAAGTGTTCCTGGGCGAGACGACCACGTTCACGAACGGAGCGGTCGCGTTCTTCACCAACACGTTTGACATGGTGCGCGCCAAAGCCGTGAACGTCGCCCCGATCAACGGCGCGTACGTGTATGCGGCGCGTCCGACCTTCAAGTGGCGGCTGCCTACCGGCACTGAAACCAAGTATCCGGCGTTCGCGTTCGAGATGCGACTCGGCTCGCCGCAGGGAACAGTGATGTACGAGTCCGGAGCGATGCCGGTGCCCGCGCGCAACGCGAACGGCGAGTTCGTTTGGGAAGCGCCGATTTACGCGAATACGCGCTTGCCGAACGGCCAGGTCTTACAGTCGAACAAGGTGTATGCTTGGCGCGTGATCGCCATGAACGCCAAGTTCAGCGACACCGGCAGCAACTGGTCGGATTGGAAATATTTCCGTCTGGACGTGAACGCGCCGATGCAGTCGTCCGGGTATGGTTCGGCGGAAGCGCGTGTCAAGTATTACGGGCCGGCTTCGGCGATGCTGACGGGCCGTGTCAAGGTTCAGGCTTACCGCACGGCCTCGTTCACGGGGCTGCCTGAGGCCGAGTACACGTTGGCCGGAACCGATCTCGCGGCGCTGACGTCGCTGGCGGCGCCGGTTGTCAACGCGCGCCTCTACGGGTTGCAGGAAAGCGGCGTGGCCGGATCTTACTACCTGTGCGCCTACATCGATCACAACGGCAACGGCGTGCGCGACCCGTGGGAGTCATGGGGCTACGCGAACCACTACGGTGTTGACAAGGATCTGCCCTACATGGCGCGCTCTGCGGAGGTGCTGTACAGTGCTGCTGCGCCGCGGCTGGACATCGTGATCGAGGATGCCGATACCGATCAGGACTGGGTGCCGGACGCTTGGGAATATGAGCAGAACCCTGCGGGCGACTTCCTTGATCTTGTCGGTCCGGCGACCGGCGCGGCCGGCGACACGGAGATCAACCCGTATCTCGGCGGTCTCCTGACCCAAACCCCGGCGTTCTTCACGATGCTCGCGTTGGGCACCACGGATCTGGACGGCGACGGGCTGGGAGATCTGAACGAGCTGCTGCTGGGTTCGGATGCACGGTCGGCTTCGACTGCGGGAGACGGGTTTACCGACGGCGACAAGACGGCCTTGGGGCTGAACCCGGCTGACTCGCTGCGCCTCGGTGTGACCGGAATCACACTGGCAAACGGCCTGCCTGAAGTGGACTGGTCGGTTGCGGTGGAGAGGTCCGGAGTGTCGACGCTGAGCCTTGCGCCGGAGGTGACGTACGAGTTGCTCTACACGCCGAGCCTGGCGAATCCGCAGTGGCAGGTGGTGCGCAGCGGGAAGGTGGCGCTGGACGGTGTGCAGACTCTGACCAGCCAGATCGAGTCGGCGGTGTCGGTCGATCCCGCGCAGGGCTTCTTCCGCGTGCGGCTGACGAAATAGCGCGTCCGAGCGCCTATGCTTGACTGCAGGTCGCCGCGCCTCCTCGGACCGGGGGGCGCGGCAGCCGCCCATAAGGGTTTTATGGCACAGATGAAACACAAAGTTTTAACCGTCCTGTGCATGGGGGTGCTGGCCGCCGCCTGCGTATCGGCAGCGCCGTTTGCCAAAACCTTCAGTTTTACACAGCCGGACGGTACACGGATAGAGGTGTGGGGCGAAGGCGATGAATTCCGCGCGGTCTTCGAGCACCGCGGCTATACGGTCGTGCGGGACCGCACGACCAAAGCGTATACCTATGCGCGGCTGTCGGCGGATGGCACGGCGTTGTTGCCGACCCGCTTAGTGGTCGGCCAAGCCGACCCGGCCGCCAGCGGCCTGCCGCAGCATCTGCGCATCGCGCCCGAGGCGGCCGCCGCCCAGGCGCGTCAGCGCTTTGAGCGTTGGGACGCCGGCATGCAGATCCGCCGTCGCTGGCAGGAGCGCAAGAGCCAGTTGCAACTGTTGCGCGAGCAGGCAGCTAGCGGTAAGGTTGTCATGGCTCCGCCCTCATTCACCACGACCGGCACCAAGGTCGGTCTCTGCCTGCTGATTGATTTTCCGGATGAAGTGGCGACGGTGCCGAGAGAGGATGTCCATGCGTTCTGCAACGGCGACGGTTACACCGGCTACGGCAACAACGGTTCCGTCAAAGAGTATTATCAGGATGTGTCCGGCGGGCTGTTGACCTATACCAACGTTGTTACCGCATACGTCCGCATGGTGAAGCCGCACAGCTTTTACTGCGATACGTCCAAGGACGCCGGATCACAGGCCAACATGCTGATCGCGGACGCCATCGCCATCCTGAAGGCGAAACCCAATTACGAGACCGAAATCCTGCCTACGTTTGAGTCGCTGTCGCAGGAAAGCGACGGCGAACTCGTCGCGTGCAATGTCTTTTATGCCGGTGACAACGGCGGTGATTGGACCTATGGCTTGTGGCCCCATTCCTGGAGTTTGTATGAGGCGGGGGCGCAAGATCTTGGCGGCGGGAAAAAAATCTTCAAATACCAGATCACCGATATCGGGGCAACCCTTGAACTGGGCACCTTCTGCCACGAGAACGGCCACATGTTGTGCGGCTATCCCGATATTTACGATTACGACTATGATTCTGTCGGCGGGGCAGGTCAGTTCTGCCTGATGAACTCGGGCGGGCACGGCCACAACCCCGTCCAGGTCTGCGCCTACCTCAAATACGCCTCGGGCTGGACGACAACGATTGAAGTGGAAAAGGATCAATACCTGCTATCGGAATTGTCTGCGGGTCAGGGGTCGGCAGGCTTCAATCGCATATATCGCTATGCAAAACCGGGAATGCCGACCGAATATTATTTGTTCGAGAATCGGCAAAAAACCGGACGAGACGCCGGCATTCCTGCGTCAGGCATTGCCATCTGGCACATCGACGAGGAGGGCGAACGCGATGATCAGCGAATGGACTATAACACTGAACACCAAAACTATGAGTGCACGTTAGTCCAGGCCGATAATCAATGGCATTTCCAGAGGAATCAGAACAGCGGGGATGCCCAGGATCTTTATTATGCGGGCAACCCGGCAGCAAGTTATGTCAACCGGTTCACCGATGATACGGCCCCGAGCGCCCGATGGTGGGACGGGTCCTTGTCTGAGTTAAAGGTTGAGTCGTTCAGTGTCAGCGGTCCGGTCATGACGTTTGTATTTCAGGTCAGATCTCCTGTCATCACGACTGCATCTCCTTTGCCGGTCGGTCGTGTCGGCACGCCTTACGCGCAAACGTTTAAAGCGACATACGGGGTTTCCCCGTATGTGTGGGAGCGTGTTGAGGGTGCTTTGCCGGATGGAATCACGTTCTCGGAAACGGGCGTGCTCGGAGGGATGCCTGAGGAACAGGGGACGTTCGATTTTGTGGTCACTGCAACGGGCATGAACGGGTTGTCTGCGACTAATCAATTCAGTCTGACCATCCTGCCGGCCACGCAACTTCCCTTTGTTGAAACGTTTGAAAACGGTGTGGCGCTTTGGAGTGAAGGGTGGACCCAGGAATTCTTGACCAATGGGCTGTCTTGGACTTTCCAGAACGGGAACAGCGGCGTTGGATTCCCGCTTGCGGCTCATGGCGGATTGTTGAATGCCTGCCTTAAGTCAGCCAGCTCACAGCCCCATGTGACACGTCTGGTTACCCCGCGGTTGACGTTCTCCGCCGATGCCAAGAGTCCGCGGCTCAGGTTTTGGCATTACATGGCGCCGCAAGGCACCTTCCAGGATCGCCTGCGTGTCTATTACAAAACAACGTATGCCGGGCCATGGACGATGTTAGCCGAGTACCTGGGCCCTGTGAGTGTTTGGCGTGAACGTGTCATCGATTTGCCGGTCGTGTCACCGACCACCTATCTCGCTTTTGAAGGGGTCGCGCGTTACGGGTACGGGATACATATCGACGATGTCGCTGTGTCTGACGAATACACGCCCTTTGAGATTGTGACGCCGGAGGTGCTGCCGGCCGCCGACATGTTGGGTGCCTACGAATGCAAGCTGCAGACAGAGGGAGGCTTCGGCCCGTATTTATTTGAATTGGCGGCAGGCTCAGCCCTTCCGCACAATTTGGAACTCTCGACGAACGGTGTCGTCAGCGGGATTGCAACGAATTCGGGCTCTTACACGTTCACGGTTAACGTGACGGACCTGGGCGAGACACCGCCGGCGATGATGTTGACCCGGACGTTTACGCTTGACGTCGGCCTGCCGCGGGTTGAGTTGTTCCGAGAAGATTTCGAAAACGGCGGGCTCCGTCCTGTCGGCTGGCGTGAAGAGGCCATCACTCATAATCTGTCATGGAGATTTCTGGACGGCGGCGGGAACGGGGACGCCTTCCATGTGCCTAACAGTGCGTATGAGGGGGATTTCAACGCTGTGCTGTGGGTTGCAAATGCATCCAATCACACAACCCGGCTGGTCACGGCATCCGGGATTAATATGGGTGCGATGGCCGCCGATCCCCGCTTGGAATTCTGGCATTGTATGACGGGATATCTGTCCAATCAGGACGAGCTTCGCGTTTATGGAAAATCCGGCGCAACGTCCGAATGGCAAATGCTGGCGGCCTTTACCAACAATGTGACCGAATGGACAAAGCGGGTCTTGCCTATACCTTCACCTTCCACAAATTACTTTTTGGCGTTCGAAGGGACCGCCCGCTTCGGTCACGGCGTATGTATCGATCATCTCAGGATTACGGACGGGTCGCTGGCGCCGATCATCACCACGCTACGCGCCTTGCCTTCCGCTTGGGTCGGCAAACCGTATAGCCAGACGTTGACCGCTGTCGGGGGGCGACCGGAATATTCATGGGAGGTGGTTGCAGGAACCTTGCCGACGGGGTTGACGCTCTCGGCAGATGGG
>JAGOBZ010000211.1 GCA_017999015.1 Kiritimatiellia bacterium | reverse complement strand
AGGACGAACTTGGCCGATGGTGGAGCCCCGATTACACGGCGGACTTCTCTGATTCCGTGCGTTACCGGATGCTCGGCAACGCGGTATGCGTAAACGTCGCTGAGTGGATCGCGAAGCGGCTGGTGAAGGAGGTGCGCCGTGACCAAGCGTGACACCTGCCTCTACTTCTCCCCGTGGCGCGACCCGGCCACGCGCCGCCCGCACCCGACCAAGCCCGGCGTGTGCCGCTTCCGCGTCGTCATGCCAGCGCTTCCGAACGCCTACAGGCCGGACATGCAGCCGCGCCCGATACGCCCGGAGGAGTGCAAGGGCTGCCCGTATTTCACCGACCGCGCGCTGGCTTTCCACCAGCCGCACAAACAGGAAGTCATCCATCTTGAGTACCCGGTCGGCAGCGAGTGAACCCGTAAGACAGAAACAGGAAATGGAAAACGAGGTGCGACATGGCGATTCATCGAGGTAGCGACATTAAAGGCGGCGGAGGGCATGAGATTGCCGAAACTGGGAGCGGTTTAAAAAACCTCCCAGACTGCCCAATCTGTCGATATGGGACGCTTGACATGCACCCATGCAAAAATGGGTATATGCTGTGTATAGATTGTGGTGCAGAGGCTTCTGTTGAGCATCTTGTAGCGATGCGAGTTCTTCCCCGGGGGGCATGCCCATGAACAATGTGAGACTACTCCAAGGCGACTGCCGCGACGTGCTGAAGACGTTACCGGATAACAGCGTCGATTCAATCGTTACAGATCCCCCCTATGGCTTGTCGTTCATGGGCAAGAAGTGGGACTACGATGTCCCGAGTGTGGACATTTGGAAAGAGTGCCTGCGCGTGCTGAAACCGGGCGGTCATCTTCTGGCGTTCGCCGGGACTCGAACACAGCACCGTATGGCGTGCCGCATCGAGGACGCCGGATTCGAGATCCGCGACATGATTGCGTGGGTGTACGGTTGCTTGAGCGAGGATACCGAGCTTTTAATTGATGGGCGGTGGGAACCTTACAGTAAAGCCATTGATAAGGGTCACGCACTGTGTTACGATGCACAGCATGAAACTTTCAAGTGGGAAACAATCCAAGAGTTTGTCGAATACGACTACGATGATACCGCCTTCCGTATTCGCGGAGATCACACAGACCAAATCGTCTCCAGAAACCATCGTTGCCTTGTTGAACGAGGCGGAGGCTACGTATTCGCTATTGCCGAAACACTGGAACGCGAAGCGATTGTACCCGTTCTGGAAAACGTGCAAAACCTGCTCAAAGCCCTTCCAGTGCCGCACGAAGGAACAGGCGGCACGGAACCAGTATTGCGGTCAGGGGTGCATACCGAGGCCGAAGCGCGAGAAGTTGCCTTTGTCGGAGCGGAAGGGACGAGTGATTACCTGCCCGACTTGCGGAAAGGAGAAGTGGAAGCCGGATGCGTGGCTACGGAAGGTAAAGACCCCGTTTTGTTCGCGGGAGTGCAACGGCAAGGTGCGAGGCGAAGAACTGGCGAAGCACTCAAGCAAGGGACGGGCGGCATGGACTGCGGACAGCATAGAGTCCTACAAGGCCAAGATGACCGGGGCGGGGAACCCGGCGTGGAAGGGCGGAGTGACTTACTTCCGCAAACACGGAAATTACAAGCCGATCAAGTATGTCAGGTGTCCTGTGGAATTTTTGCCGATGGCACGGAAAGACGGGTATGTCATGGAACATCGACTGATTGTAGCGCAGGCGATGGGGCGATGCTTGAAGCGCACGGAAGTGGTGCATCATGTGAATCACGACGCACAGGACAACCGACTGGAAAATCTGGAACTGTTCTCAAGCAATCAGGCGCACAAGCTGTACGAGGCGCGGGGTACACCCGCTCCGATTTGGCGCAAGTAGAGCCGTTTCCCTACAAGGGCAAGGTCTGGTGCATCCGTGTGCCTTCAGGCGCGTTCGTGGCGCGGCGCAACGGCAAGGTGTTTATCACTGGAAACAGTGGCTTTCCAAAGTCGCTGAACGTGAGCAAGGCGATTGAATCCAACATTACGAACGGCAAGAGCAACAGCCGGTCGCTCCGGGCAACAGAGCAAGCCGGTGACGGCGAGCCGTACACGTTGCGCGGCAAGAATAACGGCATCATGGGTGAGACACGCGAATTCGACCGCAAGAGGTTCACTCCCGCCACCGAAGCCGCCCGCCAATGGCAAGGCTGGGGCACGGCGCTCAAGCCCGCGCTGGAGCCGATCACTGTTGCCCGCAAACCACTGATCGGGACGGTGGCGGCGAACGTGCTGGAGCACGGCACGGGCGGTTTGAACATTGACGGGTGCCGGGTTGAGTATGAGGACGACTGCCGGTTGTTGAAGGGCGGCTCTTACGGTGGGAACCGCACGGGGGCAGCAGGGACGTCGGTCTTTGGGACCGGGGACAACGAGGTTTCTTACCGGGGGGGTGTACCGCCAGGCCGCTGGCCCGCCAACTTCATCCACGACGGAAGCGAAGAAGTAATCGCGCTGTTCCCGACAACCACTAGCGGTAAGCCCTGCGGTGTGAAAGCGGGGAACAACAACAACGTGTTCGGACAGTTTGCAGGAGGAATACCCGTCACCGGATTCGGAGACACAGGAAGCGCGGCACGGTTCTTCTACTGCCCGAAGGCGAGCAAGACGGACAGGGATGAGGGACTTGATAATTTCGATGACAAGCAAACAGGAATCAAGAACGCCTCTGGAAGAGGGTTTAGCGAAGGCGATCCATACGCCAAAGTCATTCGCAAAAACAATCACCCGACCGTAAAACCTACAGAACTCATGCGCTACCTATGCAGACTCGTGACGCCTCCGAACGGCACTGTTCTTGATCCGTTCAACGGAAGCGGCTCTACCGGCAAGGGTGCCGTTCTCGAGGGGTTTTCCTACATCGGCATCGAAAGAGAAGCTGAACACATTGAAACCTCAAAGGGGCGGATCTCGTTCGCCGAAACACAGCGCGCGTTGCCCACGCAGATGAGTGCGTTATGATTTACGACACCAAGAAAAGACGTTTCATCTTTAATAACAAGGCTGAGGCCAAGCCCTCGGCGATCTTATTCTACGATCTCCCCTCCCCGCTCTCTCCGGGCGAGGACATCTGCCCCGAGGTGACCATGAGAAAAGAGAAGAAAACCGTCTACATCGCCGGCAAGATGCGCGGCGTGCCGTACTACAACTGGCCGAAATTCGACGCGGCTTCCGGAAGGCTGGATGGCTTAGGGTTCAACGTGCTCTCTCCCGCCGACATGGACAGGGAGATCGGCTTCGATCCGTGTAAACTTTCCGAATGGGACAAATTGCCGGACTCTTTCGACCTCTCCGCCGCCATCGAACGCGATAACGCGGCAATCGACAAGTCCGACGCCATCTACGTCATCAGCGACGGCATATCGACATCAACAGGCGGAATGGCCGAGATTGAGCGCGGCATGAAGGCCGGAAAAATCATCCTCTTCGACACGATGACAGATGAACGCATCCTGCGGGTCATGGGCGTGCCGGAAACAAACGATTGTGGAGAGCCCGATGACATCACACCCGTTTGCCGTGAAAGGGAACGCCTCGCGGAAGCCCTCACGCTCGCCTTTTGCGTTATCGCCATCGTCGCGTCCGTCCTGTATGCCATCGTCCGCGCACTTTTGAAATGATTACCCTCCGTCCATATCAGGATGAGGCATCCGCTTCTGTCTTCCGCGCATGGGAGACCCGCGACGCCGCGCTGATCGTCATGGCGACCGGTGTCGGCAAGACCGTCATGTTCTCGGACATCATCCGCCGCATGATCGCCGCCACCGGCAAACAGGCCCTCGTCCTCGCGCACCGGCAGGAGCTTATCTGGCAGGCCAAGAAAACCCTCAAGGCGTTCGGCCTCAAGGTATCGGTGGAGATGGGAGAGCACAAGGCGTCCGCCGACTGGTTCCACCGCCCAGACGTGATTGTCTCGACCGTCCAGACGCAGGCGGTCGGATGCGGCGGCAACGGGCGCATGAGCAAGTTCAGGCCAGATGACTTCGCCCTCGTGGTCATCGACGAGGCGCACCACTACGGCCATACAGGAATCTACGAAAAGACGCTCAAGTGGTACCGCACAAACCCCGCCCTGAAAATCCTCGGCGTGACCGCCACGCCAGACCGCCTGGACAAACAGAACATCGTCTCCAAGCTGGGCGGCATCGCCTTCTCTTTCGACACCCTCGACGCGATCAAAGACGGCTGGCTCATCCCGGTCAAGCAGCGCATGATCGTCGCCGCGTCCATCGACCTCTCGCACGTCCGCACGCAGGCCGGCGACCTCAACCCCGGCGAGCTTTCCGAGATCATGGAATCTGAACGCCCGCTGCATCAGGTGGCCGGCCCTCTGGTGGAAGAGACGTTCGGGCTGCGCACCATCGTTTTCACCGTGTCCGTGAAGCAGGCCGAGCGTCTGGCCGAGATCATCAACCGCTCGCGCCCCGGCAAGGCTATCGCCGTGTCCGCCAAGACACCGAAGGAAAACCGCCGCGAGATCCTCAAGCTGTTCCGTAAAGGCGTGTACCAGTACGTCGTCAACGTCGGCATACTTACGGAAGGTTTTGACGATTCGGGTGTCGGGTGCGTGGCCGTCGCCAGGCCGACCAAGAGTAGGGCACTGTACCAGCAAATGGCGGGACGCTGCATCCGACCGTCCGAGAGCATCGCGCACACGCTGGGCGACCTTCCAGACGCTTCCGCCCGCAAGGAGCTTATCGCGGCTTCGGACAAGCCCGAATGCCTCATCATCGACTACTGCGGCAACGCGGGCAAGCACAAATTGATATGCACCGCCGACCTGCTGGCCGGTGACGCGCCGCCCAAGGCTGTTGAACGCGCCCGTAAACGCGCCGAGAAGACTGGCGAGGCCGTGGACATGACCGAGGAGATCGCCCGCGCCAAGCGTGAACTGGAGATGGAAGAGGCCCGCAAGCGTCTTCGGGTTGTCGCAAAGACCACCTACCGCAAGCTGGACATCGACCCGTTCGAGGCTCTCGGCGTGACGCGCCCGCCCGCCAGCTTCGCCCGATACGATGAGGGGCCGACCGAGAAGATGGTCAACCTCCTCGCCAAGAACGGCATCGACGCTTCCGGCATGACCATGCGCGAGGCCAAGGTCATCATGCGCGAGCTTTTCCGCCGCTGGGACGCGAAGCTCGCCAGCGTCAAGCAGTCAACGTGGCTTAAAACCAAGATAGGGCTTTCCGTTCCGCTGCGCAAGGACGAGGCCAGCCGCATCATGGACCGCGTGATCGGCGCGAGGAAGGCGGTGGCCCGATGATCCGCGTGACCCGCCAGAACCCGTGCCCGGTGTGCGGCAAGCCGGACTACTGCTTCCTCACCGACGACGGCGCCAAGGCCGTCTGCATGAGGGTACCTTCCGAACACCCCACCAAAAGCTCAGACTGCCAGGGCTACGTCCACATTCTCAAGGACACCCCGCGAGAGGCACGCCAGATGCCCGTGCTCCCGGTGCGCCGGCCCGTCCCTCGCGTCGATCCCGGTGCGTACATGGAGCGTCTGCGCCAGGGCGGATGGAGCGACGGCGTATCCGCGTGGCTGGCCGGCAAGCTCGGCGTGTCCGCCGCGTCCCTCGATGCCCTCGCCCCCGCCGCCGACTTCGTCGCCAAGGCGTTCGCCTTCCCGATGCGTGACGGGCACGGCAAGGTCGTCGGCATCCGATACCGCGCTATGGATGGCTCGAAGTGGTCGAAGACCGGCTCCGCGCAGGGACTCTTCTACCG
>JAGOBZ010000210.1 GCA_017999015.1 Kiritimatiellia bacterium | reverse complement strand
CGGTCGCCCACCAGGTCCAGTCCGTGCAGCCCCATCTCTTTGATCTGACGGCAAAGATCTGCAACGGGGGTCTTGCCGAGCGGCCAGCAAGTGACCGATTGGCGGATGCGCCCTTTCAGCTTTGGCGCCTGTTCCTGCGCACGCACGGCAGCCGGCGCCAGAGCGGCCGTCGCCGCCGCAGCTCCGACAAGGCGGAACGCATCACGACGCGAGAGGTTCTTTGATACAGCTTGCATGAGAGTCACCTTTCAGATTACGGGATTCCACGATCATGTTTTGCCATCATACACGAGATCTGCTTACGCTTAAAAGTCCTTTTGCCGCCAGCAGCGTAATCGGCTAGGGGTGTGCGAGTATCATGCGTTTCTGGAGAAAAGAGGAGCAGGTGAGTCGGAAGCGCTGGCTCGTTTTGGAGCGCGGCGGCTTGCCGCCGCTTTGGAAAGCGGGAGCAAGCTCCCGCACTCCACAAACCGGTCGCAGCCCATCGTCCATCTCTCCGCCTCCGCCCTCGCCCGACTGTGCTTCGCATCAAACACGCTCTCGACTCGCGTACCCCTGGTCGCTTGCCGATTACGCCAGCATCGGCACGCCCGCCGCTGCGGCCGAGGCCGCCAGGGACGCCCTGCGGTTGAACGATATTTCAGCCATGGCAACTCCTCTATGTGTTCCCCGTGCGCTCTTCGACCACTCTCAGTCCGGCACCGCCGCCATAATATCTGCCGGTGCGGTCAAAGATGATCGTGTAAGACTTTCCGTGGTAGTGGAGATGCTCGAGACGGAACCAGTCCCACGAATCCGGAGCCATCGGCTTCACCTCGAACATGCCGTCTGGCTTCGGCCGCACACCGACAAGCCCGGCAATCACCAGGTCGCAGAACGTCGAGTGATTGTAATCCTTACCGCGTTCGCGGTACTTGAGCGGCCGCATTCCTTTACGGTCCCAGTCGATCATCACCTTGCGCGCGATCCACTCGCCGGTGACCGGATCGAGGTTCTCGTCGATCCATGGCACCTCGCGTCCGTCAGGCAAAATCCGCTTTTGCTGGGCGGCATACTGATGGAGCAGCTTAACAAAGTCGGAAGCCCCGATCGGCATGGCAACGGCGACGGCGCCCTGTAGTGACTCATACAGGGCAGTGAGCGCGATCGATGTCGCGTACGGCCAGCTTGGGCCGTTCCACAAGCACTCATGCTTAGCGAGGTCGATGCGCAGGTCGACGCCCGGCGTGTTGCGCGCCGGGAACGACAGCCCCGCCGGGGCGGCGAACCCCGTTTCCTCGACAAGCGGTTCCCACGCCGCCTCGTAACCGGCCAGAGGCATCCGGAAGTAGAACGGCGCATAGCCGTGGAGTTCGCAGACGTCATCATGCTCGCCTTCCACGGAAAGCGCCGTGAAAAAGCGCTTGTCACCGTTCCAGAGCTTCGCCTTGATGTTTTTTTCAAGCGCTGCCGCCTTTGCGGCGAAACGCTCGGCCACTCCTGCGTCGCCGGACCGTCTCGCAATCTCAGCGATCGCCGTCGCTTCGGCCCACATCGCCGCATTGACCATCGGACGCGCCCCGTCGTGAGAAAGCGCGAACTCGCTGCCTTCGCGGTTGCCGGGAAAGTCAAAAAGCCCGCGGTCAGCCCGGAATCCAGTCTTGATCGTTTTTGCCTTGGCACCTTGGCGGTTCTCCACATCCCGGAGGCTCATGCCGCTCGTCGCCCAGCCCTTCTCCCACGCCTCGTAGTTGCCGACAAACTTCTGAAGGAGCTTCTTGGCATAACCCAAGTCGCCGGTGACTTTGGCACGCTCGAGCGTGCCCCACGCCGGCCACGACGCATAGGCCCGCGGGCCGTTCACCGTACCCTCTGTGAGCATGAAATGAATATAGTCGTCGAGAAACGCCGTATTCCGCAGCCAGCGGCCCTCACGCAGATGGTGGCCGAACGGGCACGAAATCGTGTTGTTCTTGCCCGCCCATCCCACGTCCGGCAGGAATTCCGTCACCACCCAGCCCGACGGCGTCTTCCGGAGGTGCTTGCGGTATGTCCACCAGCGAAAGTAGTACGCACGCGTGATCGTGTTGTCCGGACACTCGAACAGCGGTATGTTCTGCGCAAGGAATTCCGCCGCGGCGTAATTTGGGATCGCATTGGTGTAAAGCTCCTCATCGGCCGCGTTGAATTCTGCGACATAGGCATTCAAAAGTGTGACGAGACTGGTTGCGGATGCTGCGATGACGTTCATTCCAAATCAAGCCCCTCGTGGATGACCAGCCCGATGTATTCGCCCTTGTTCGTGTTGCGCCCGTTGTACCACAGGAGCCAGCGGCCGCTCTTCTCATCGCGGTAGACAGACGGCTTGTAACACGCCGAAGCGTCGAAGGAACCGACCGTCGGAGAGACGATGGGGTTCGCCTTAAGACGCGTCCAACGGGTGACGCCGTCCGGCGAAACCGCCGCGCCGACGCGGGCGGTATGGATGTCGGAATAACCGATATAAAACATCACCCAACGTCCGTCCGGCAGCGGGTGCACCTCGCAGCCGCCGACGCGATCCTGCTCCCAGGAATCCTTCGCGCCCTTCACGAAGATCGGGTTTAAGGGCGATTTCTCCCACTTGAGCCCGTCCTTCGACTCCGCGTAGCAGAGGACGTTCGGCTCGTAGGTTTCTCCCGAAGCGTACCACATCCGCCATACACCGCGCACCGCATCCCAGCGGACGTAGGGGTTCATCACTGAGAAGCCCTCCCATGGGTGGTCGGGGATCATAACCGGCAGCTTCGAAACCCGGGTGAACCTCACGCCGTCCCGCGAGACCGCGTAGCCGATCTTCGAATATCCGCGGGCCTGTCCGGTGTACCACATGTGGTAGACGCCCTCTTTGAACACGGTGCATGAACGGTTGAGATTGTCCTCCCATCCCGATGTCGGGTCCGCCTCAAGACAGATGATCGGCTCTGACCAGGTGATCCCGTCTTCGCCCTTCACGAGCGCGATCGCCTTCTTGGGTCGCCACGAGAAGTACATGCTGAACGATGCTTCGGCACCCTTGACAACGTTCACATCAAAACACGTGCCGAGCTTCGCGGGGTCCCCCATCACGGGATTCCCTTCATATTTGCTCCATCCGTTCCCGGCTCCCACCGCCCAGGTGACGCACATCCCCACACCAGCAATCGCAATCGCAAATGCCTTCACCATTTCATTCCACCATCACCCCTTCGGACTGGAGAAGCCAGCAACAAACCGGTCCCCAATGATTGGAAATCATTATGCGGGGGGGACGGAAAGAGTCAACCTCAATCATCGCACCCATGTTGGAGTTAGGAGTATTAACACCTTGAAGGCAAGAAGGTTATAAGACTCAAAAGAGAGTCTCTATGCGTGATTTCTTGGGTGATTTCGTATTCAACTCCTAACTCCTAAATCCTAAATCCCAAATCCCAAATTCTCCCCCTTCCTACCTCTGCCGTAACCGATTGCCAAAAAATGAAGGTTTCCCCTTGTCTAGCGCAACGCCAGATGGTAACCTTTTCTCCCTTTCCCAAAGGAGAACTCGGTTATGTCCAGAATTTGTGAGATTTGCGGCAAGGGGCCGCGCGCAGGAAGTCGGATCATCCGCCACGGCCTTGAGAAGTACAAGGGCGGAATTGGTTTGCACACGACGGGTATCTCGAAACGTCGGTTTTTGCCGAACATTCAGAATGTCCGCGCAAAAACCAGCGAAGGCGGCGTGCGCCGAATGAAAGTCTGCGCCTCCTGCATCAAGCAGGGCAAGGTCGTCAAAGGCTGAAGCGGCGCAGCGGCGGGCGTTAAGCCAGCAGACGTGGCACGGGCACAGAACCTCACAGAGAGGAGGTCGGCATGACGAACGATACGGACAATGCGAAGCTGCTCGAAAAGGAGATGGACGGCGAGGATGTCTTGACCGCGGATCTCCAGTCTGAAGAACCGGAAAACGACAACGACGAGATCCGTCCGACGGATATCGTTTTCGATTGCCCGCACTGCGGCCACAATCTCGCCATCGACTACCGCGGCGCCGGCCTGCAGATCAATTGTGTGGCCTGCGGCCGGCCGGCGCTGGTTCCTATCCCGGACGGCATGAAGATCGATGACCTCGATCTTTCGCCCGGCGAGCTGCTGACGCAGCTCTTCCAGACGAGGCGCATGATGCTCAAAAACGAGCAGCGCATCGCAGAGCTGGAAGAGACGCTCGCCAGTGTCAAGATTCGTCGGACCGAGTTGGAAAAGGCCCGCATGACGACCCTCCACCGCTGCGCGGAGTTGGTGGGCATGTGCCAGAGCGGCTTGAAGCTGCAAGGCGACATGGCCAACACGCTCAACCGCATGATCGCCTTGATCGCCGAAGAACAACAGCGTTAGCGGATGACCTGCTCCACCCTCATCATCGGCGGCGGCCCTGCGGGGCTGACCGCCGCTTGTTTTTGCGCACAGCCCGCCATCGTTGTCGAGCGGCTGGCCTCCCCCGCCCGTAAACTTGCGGCCACCGGCGGGGGGCGCTGTAATCTGACGCATGCGACCGACGCGGCGGGGATCATGGGCGCTTTCGGCCGCCAGGGGCGCTTCATGTCCGCCGCAATGAACGCCTTTCCGCCCGACGCCATCCGTGGCTTTTTCGGTACGCTCGGCGTCCAGACACAGGCCGACCCTGACGGTTGCGTCTTTCCGGTTTCGCAACGCGCCGCCGATGTCTGCCGGGCGCTCGAACAGGCCGCGCGCGACGCCGGCGCCGAACTGCGCTGCGGCATCCGTGCCGAGCGACTGCTCCTTGCGCCAAGCACCGGGCCGGCCGACGCCTTGCGCGTGGCCGGGGCGGAGACGTCTCGCGGCACCCTGCACGCCCGCCACGTGATCTTGGCCGCAGGCGGCCAGTCTTATCCCTCACTCGGCGCGGACGGCTCGGGCTTCGCCTTGGCACGCGGCGCCGGCCTCTCGGTTACGCCGCCTTTGCCGGCACTCGCCGGCCTCCATACCGCAGAGAGCTGGCCCGCGACCTTGGCCGGTATTGTGCTGGAACACGCCGCCCTGCGGCTCGACGCGCCGGGACTCCCCAAAGCTTGGCTTGCCGGCCCCGTGCTCTTCACCCACAAAGGGATCAGCGGCGTCCCCGCTCTCGACCTCTCGGGCGCAGTCAACACCCTTTTGGCCGCCGAGAGCGAAGCCGGTCGCCCGCCCCCCCATGCCGTCACGCTGCGCCTCGCCGGCCATGCCGGGCGTGGCGTAGCCGACTGGCGCACCCGGTTCGAGACGTGGCGCCTGCGCCATGGCGGCAGGGCGCTGCACAATCTGCTGGCCGGCGAATTCCCGCGCGCGTTCGCCGTCGCGCTCTGCGCGTTGGCGGGCGCGGAGAACCTCGCCGTAGCCCGCGTCAAAAAAAGCGTGCTGGAAACACTCGCCACCCTCTGTGCCGAATGCCCGATATCGATCACCGCAACTGAATCCTGGGGACGCGCCATGCTCACCCGGGGCGGTGTGGCCCTCAACGAACTGGATCCTCGGACATTGGCCTGCCGCCGTCGTCCCGGTCTCTTCTGCGCCGGCGAGGTCGTGGACCTTGACGGGCGTTGCGGCGGCTATAACCTCACATGGGCGTTTGCTTCGGGGCGTCTGGCGGGCGTGTCAACCAACTAATCCCCGTTCCGCCTGCTACCCTCATCTCTATTGTATGCTTATAGACCCGGCAAATAAATATTGTGATATTTTTGTTTCGTTTGAGGATTGGTCTTGTTATAATTGGGGGCATGGAAAGCATTGATGCGAGGAAGGCGCCCGAAGGGCTTTACGAAAGAAGGAAGCA
>JAGOBZ010000209.1 GCA_017999015.1 Kiritimatiellia bacterium | reverse complement strand
TTCCGTTCCGATGACAAAGGTGTGGAGTCTTTGCCCGGGACCGGTATTGCCCGTGCCCGTTCCCGCCATCCACAACCCCATCTGGGTATACGGAGAGACGGGTTTACGTTTTCCGATCAGCGCGGCAATTTGATTGGTGTTTGATGTCTTGAACCAGAGCGACAATGTCCAAGCCTTCGTGCCAGGGCGCAACGAGGCGGTGTCGGCGATCGAGACCCGGTCGCCGTCACCGTCAAGCTGAAGGGCCTTGTTGCCCGCGTATGCGAAGGGTGTGTCGCCGCTACCGTCGGTAAACGTCGCATCGCCGGCCGCAGAGCCGTGGTAGTTCCCGCTCGCGTCCATCACATCCCCGTCCATGCGATACGAGGCTAGGGGCGGCCCGGGTTGGACAATGTTGCCCTGCGGGGTGATCGCAAGCGGCGACACGCCGGAAGAAAGCTGGCGCACCCGTTCAGCGGTCAATGCCCCGTCCCAGACCGCAAAATCGTCCATTTTGCCGTCATACGCCTTGCCGTAGCTGTTGAGATATCTGGCGCCGATGCCGAGGCTCATCGTCTGCCCTGAAGGCTCACGGTCAAACTCGAAAATATGGTCCATGCCGCCCGCAGGGTTGCCGTTGTAATAGGTCACGACTTGATTGTTTTGCCAGACAAAGCAGAGGTGCTGCCACTCATTCGTCGTGTAGCGTCCGAAAGGCAACACCGGAACCCAGCTATATGCGTTATGAAACCCGCAGAGAGCCCATCCGAACCCGTCGTTGCGCAGACTGATCGCACCCAGCGGATGAGGAGGTGTGGATATGGACCGGAGCTGCCCCCACAGCCGCATGTCCTGGGTCAGTGAAGCCGGTTTGAGCCAGACAGATATTGTAGCGCTCTTGGCTCTTCCGTCTGCGGCTATCCCGATATAGCCTCCGTTCACATACTGCGCTCCGTTCGTGCCGAAAGCGAGAGATCCTGTCGAGTGCGTCAACGCCGCAGGGACGTCGGAGTCCCATCCGTCGCTGATGTTGACCAGCGTGCCTGCATTGCCGCCCGGCACGGCATTCGTCGCGGTTGTTCCGGCCCCGTCGTCCAGCGGCCAGAACTGCCGCGGGCTCTCGCCGCGGCAGACCGCAGTCATACACACAGCGACGATGAACACGAGGGCTGAGGATGCCGCCGAGTGCAAACATCCCGCTGTGAATCGAATCCGACGACTAACATTCAGTACGCGCATGGCTCGATCTCCTTATAGCAGCAGTGTAGACTATGGATGCTCGCGCGCACTACACCCATTTGCGCAAAAAAGTTTTCTTGTTTACGCACCAACGCTTGCCTGTGAAAACCGCACGGGGTATCATCACGATGTGATGAAGAGAGGACATGCCATCCCGCAGGTCGCGGTCTTGATTCCCTTGTCGCTCAAGGGGCACCGCGATGCTTTCGAGGGGATTCTCCGTTATGCGCGCCTGCACGGGCCGTGGCGGCTCTACCGCATGGAGGGCCGGCCGGGTGAGCAGGGGTTGCTTGATCTGAAACGCTGGGGGTGCACGGGGATCATCACGGGGCCGTGCTCGTTGGACGAGGCGCGGGGGATCAGCCGGGTGAACGTGCCGGTGGCGGTCTTCGAACCCTCTGACGAGATGCGCGTGCCGCGACATCCCTTGGCGGCGTGTCCGCGCCTGTTGTTCGATTCCTGCGCGGCCGGTCAACATGCCGCACGCTACTTTCTGGAACGCCATTATATGCGTTTCGCCTACGTCGGCGAGCCGCACGGCATCTATTGGTCACGCGAACGGGGTCAGGGATTCATGGACACCGTGGAGGCCGCCGGCGCCTCCTGCGTCGTGTATCCGGAACTGAATGAGCGCGAACGGCGCGACTGGGCGGTGGAGCAGCCGCGCATGCAGGCGTGGCTCAAGGCGTTGCCCAAACCCGTCGCGCTCTTTGCGGCTATGGACGGACGCGCGCGCCAGGTGCTTGACGCCTGCATGGCGGCCGACATCACGGTGCCGGACGAGCTGGCGGTGCTCGGCGTTGATGATGACCCTTTCATCTGCGAGGCGACCTTCCCTCCGCTCTCCAGCATCCAGACGAACGGCCAACAGGCCGGTTACCTGCTGGCGCAGCATCTCGACGGGCTGATGCGGGGCAAGCGGCTGTCACAAAAGGATTTTCGCGTGGCGCCGGTCCGCGTCGTGACGCGGCGGTCGACCGACGCCACCGCCATTCAGGATCTTGCGGTGGCCCGCGCGCTCGAGTTCATCTGGCGCGAGGCGGCCGTCCGTACGATCCACGTGCCGGATGTCGTGCGGCTGCTGGGCAGTTCGCGGCGTTTTGCCGAGATCCACTTCAAGAACGTGGTCGGCCGCACGATCATGGATGAGGTGCGGCGCGTGAGGCTTGAGCGCGTCTGCGCCTTGCTGGCCGAGACCAACCTGTCGATCGGCGAGATCGCCGGACAGTGCGGTTTCACGCGCGAAAGCCATCTGGCGTTTCTCTTCCGCAAACGCTTCAACATGACCATGAGCGCCTACCGCGCCGCCGCCCGCAACACGGGGCTCATTTGAAGAGCCGGTAGCGGTTGGGCGCGATGGCGTGCCCGTTGTGGACGTAGTCGCTCTCGGTGTAGTTGCAGATAATCTCGGCGCCGTTGGAGAAAGCGGTGCGGAACACGCCGGGCGCAAGCTGCTCGTGCTGCTCCATGAATTCGAACTGCAGGTCGGCCAGCGCGTCGAATTCGTCACAGCCCTTTTTGACAAACCCGGCTGCCTGCTTGAGTTCCTCGTCAGTGGCGCACGCCAGGTCAATCTCGCCCATCCAGTTTTTCTTGTCGGTCTTGAACTTGGAGTAGACGTAGAAGGAGGGCCGCCCGTTGAACTCGACGAGCTTGGTCTGGGTGAAGAGGTCTTTGGCCGGGGCGTTGACCGTTTCGGTGAAGGGGTTGCTGAGGATGATGCCGTTGTAGACGAGCTGCCAGATCGGGATCAGGCGGTCGTGCATCGCGTTGTGCTTGCCCGAGAGGCCGCTGAAGTAGACATAGAGCACATAATCAAGGTTGCCGCAGGCGAAATCGAAGGCACCCTCGGAGGCCACCCCGCCCATATGGTCTTTGCAGGCGGCGAGCATGCGGTCGAACCACGCCGCGCTCTCTTTGGGCGTACACGGGTGGTTGGGGTCGAAGCAGCGCGGCGGCTGCAGAATGGTGATGACGTCGATGTAGTGCAGGCCGCGGAAGCCGAGATCGGCCACCTTGCGGATGTCCTGCGGGTAGAAGCGCTCAAAGACGCGTTGCGGACAGAGCGCGTACATCTGGCCGCCGCTCCAGACGGCGTTGGAGAAGGGGGTGCCGTCCTCGCGCTTGGCAGGCAGATCCCAGTCCCAGACATCAGCGACGCTGTAGCCGTCGGAGCTGTTGGTGTGGCCGACGATCAGATAGCCCATGCGGCGCGCCTTACGGATCAGCCGCCGCAGCTTCTCTTCGCCGCCCAGCGCCTCCTCGACCGGGAATATCTGCGGCCAGCGGCCGTCGTGGCCCTTTTGGTTCCACCCGACCAGACAGAGCTGCGCGCGCTTGACGCCGGCCTTCTTGAAGGCGTCCAGGATGTCGCCCACGCGGTCGAAGGTGACCGCGACCTTCATCGGCGGCTCGGTGGCGAGGCTCTGCTCCAGCACCGGGCTGGGCGCGGGCTTCCAGCCCTGACGGATGCGGATCTCGGGACTGCGCGCCGCGTAGGCAAGTTCCGGCTGCTCTTTGATGCGCGCCTTGATCGGCTTGCAGACCTCGCGCACGAGCTGGAAATTGCGGTAGGCGCGCGCCATGCCGGCATAGTCCGCGTCACGCCCTTCGAGCAGGTGGTAGTGAATGACGATGTCGTCCGGCGGCACAAAGCCGGCCACGTGAAAGCGCGGCGCGATCGTGTACACACCGTCCTTGGCGCGCACGTGCAGGTCGTATTCGAAACGCATCGTGGCGACAATGCCGACGAACGTCGCGCGCGGGTTCTTCATGCCGAAGATCGGCATGTAGTTGCGTCCGTAGAAGGTGCTCGGCCCGCCGACCATGCAGGCGGCATTCTGCAGGCGGAAGGAGCCGAGATAACCGTCGGGCGTGACATAGTAGCCGTCCTCGCCGACCTTGGCCGCGGCGAACTCCGGCAGAACCGACACCCACTCCACACCCTGCGGAAGCTGGCTGCGCTTGACGATCACCGTCACCACGCCCTTGGCGTCGGGCGTGGCGGACACCGTCTTCTTCTCCTCATGCTTGTCCGCGTACGTGTAGGTCAGTTCCACCTGCGCCGCCATCAGGCCGCACACGCAACCCCCGGCAATCATCAAAGACAATACTCGCATCATCATCGTTCTCCTCATCTTCATCGGTTTCTCAGTAGTCAAAAAACGGCGCGCGCTCGATGTTCTCAAAACGCGACTCGGTGTCGTTGCCGGTCGCGGTCCGGTAGGTGTCGAACCCGGTACCCTTGGCGTGCGCTCCCGACCAGGCGAACAGCGGCTGGGTTTCGGGGTCGGCGCCCTCCTGCCAGAAGACGTTACGGTTGCAGTCCGCTTCGTTGAGCCGCGGGTTGAAGAACCAGATCATCCTGTCTGCGGAGTTGCAGAACCGGTTGTTGCGGACATGAAGCCTGAGGACCTTGGATTCTAGGCGATACGCCAGCAGGTGGGTTCCGTTCTTGTTGGGGCGCTGCGCGTGGCCCCACCCGAAGCCGCAGTTATAGCTGCTGTTGCCTTCGTACGTCACGCCGTTGACCTCCGATTCCGGCTCGGAGAACCAGATTTCATAGGCTTGCTCGCACAGATAGACGGTGTTGTTCCGCCACAGGATATCGGTCACACGGCATTTTTCGTTGCCTTGGTTGGTCATGGCAGTGTCGTAGATCTGCCAGAAGCGGCACCCCTCGACCACGCAGTCTGTCGCCGCGCACCAGAACTCCACGCCGTTGCCGTAGCGCGTGGGCGTGTTGTTGCGCGTGTAGAGATGGCCGCCGCCGATCCAGAAGAAATCGCAGTTGCGGATGCGCACGTGGGTGTGCCCGGCACCGCCGATGCCGTGCGCGGCGGTATTGCCGAACGCCAGTCCGTCCAACACGTACCACTCCGGTTTCTTCACAGACACGGCGTTGATTTTCGGCGCCGCCTCGATGAGGCCGTAAAGCTCGGCCGGATTTTTTTCGGCGTAGAAAAAGATCGTCCGCGGCCCGGCTGCGGGCGAGAGCGGGCTGGAGAAGAAGTCGCCTTGCGCGCGCAATTCGTCGATGGACCATCGCTTGAATGCCGCCGTTTTTTGTGTCGCGCCTTTTTGGACGAGCACGATATTGCCGATGTCCGTGTTGACGTTTGTGCCGCCGGCGAGGCTCGGCACGGCTTTCCAGATGTTGCTGCCCGACGGCTGCCAGAGCGCGGGATCGGCCAGATCGACGCTGCGCAGAATACGGGGCTTCCAGTCGGCGTGTTCGCCCGTTCCGGGATACGAGGTGTAGGTGACGGGGGCATTTTGCGCGCCCGGTTGAACGCTGAGGCTGCCGCGCCACACCTGCCCGCACTTGAAGCGCACGCGGTCGCCGGGATTGAGCCGGGCCGCGTTCACGCGCTCAAGGGATTGCCAGGCCTGCTCCGGCGACGTGCCGGGCTGCGCGTCGCTGCCGCGCTCGGCATCCACATAGAAGTCGGCAGCCTGCGCGGCGGCGCAGGCGAACAGGCATGAAAAAAGTGTGCGGATCTGAGCGTTCATTATTGTTTCCTTTCATTTTAGCCGGACTGGACGAGCGTTTACTCGCACAGTCGCTGGGCATGCAATAGGGTTACGGTTGGGGAGGTT
>JAGOBZ010000208.1 GCA_017999015.1 Kiritimatiellia bacterium | reverse complement strand
GCCGCGGCCAGTCAATTCCCAACGCATCACACGCAACGGTTCGGGGTGTCCGTGGCGCTGCCGCAGCAAGGCTAACGGGTGGCCGCCTGTCGCATTGCAATACGCCACCCATTCCGCAGCCATCCGAATGCCCGCCGCCTGATCCGGCACACGTTCATCCGCCGGCCCCGGCTCAAAAACCGTGACGCGCAGCATCGGCTCCGCCCCGGCCAGACGGCAGAAGGCGGCAAACTCAGCCGTCCCGAACGCATGCCCCTCTCCCGGGCGGGCGGAAGGCCTTGCGGGCCGCCGCACGGCCTGCGGTCCCACGCCGTCGTACCACACATAAGATTCAATTCCTTGCACGGCGGGCCATCCGATGACGCCCGGGCGCATGCCGCGCAATGCCGCCAACGCCTCATGATCCCAGCCGTCCTCGGCATCATCCGGCGTCAGTGATATCTCGCTTAACTCAATGACACTGCCCGGATCGACAGACAGCCGGCATCGATAGGCCGTCTCACGTTGCGGCACCATCCGCACCCCACGCGGTCTCCACTCGCCGTTCAAAGAGAACCGTTCCGTCACCCCGTCTTCGGGTGCCCCGCCCACTGGCGCGAATGACACCCAGACACGCCCGCCGCCCGAAATCCGGCGTCCCTGCAAGCACAGCGTATGTCCGACACCGCTTCGCAATGTCCGTGTTATCTGCATGATACCCAGGCGATCTGAACCGACGTTCGCGACACGCACCGCTCGGCCGACCGGTTGTATGGCCGCAACATCCTGCAGCGTCACTTCGGCTTCAACGCTCCAATCGGGCCCCGCCAGACACTCCGCGCGCAGCGGTTGAAAGCGCCCGTCCAAAAAACCTGCCTGCAAGCCCAGCCGCAGCGGCGCGGCATTCGTTTCAGCCTGTCCAGGCAGCACGCGGAACGACCATTCAGTTGCGGCGGCAACCGCCACAATTCCCCCCCAGCACAGCAGCACTGTCTTCCAACATGCCATCATTTCACCATTCCGCGGTTCCGAACGCCAGCGATGAATCCGCGATCACCCTCGATACCGATGCCCGGACTTACGGATGAGACACCGTCTGCCGCGTGTCCAGCCGCACCGTCAGCAACGCGTTCGAAAAAACGATGGCGTCCTCCAGAAACGCGATCCGCCACTCGCTCCCGTCAAGCTTGCGGAACTCCAGATCCATCCCGAGCGGCTCGCTGCGCCGGATCGCAGGGTGCCCCAGAACACGGTGTCGCGGAGCCTCGGTCAACGCCACCACTTCACGCCGTCTGTCCACGGCAAACCATTGGTACCGTCCTGCCAGGCGCGCAGGCAGTGCCACATAATAGCGGGTCGGCATCGCAAGCGGCCGGAAAAGCACCGCATCTTCGGCGCGCTGACCGCGAAAAACATAGGACACATAAGGGAACCGGGCCTTAACCAAAGGCGGTTGATACCAAATGGCCGCCGCAACACCGATCACGACCAGTGCCAACGCGACTTTTATAAGGTCCGGCAACCAACGCCGCCACTGCGGACGCACCGTCTCAAACGGCTGCGTCAAAACGTGTGGGTCTACGGCAACTTGCACGGGGGTATCGCGCTCATCTTCAGTCAACTTAGCGACAAGCCGTTCAGACTTGACTTCACGCTCAGCCGTAACTTCACATTCATCTGCCGCGGCGGCCTCATCGGGTTGCGGAGCGGCAGGAAGCGTTGGCGTGGTCTTCTCCTGTTTTTTCTTGTGCTTTGCCATTCGCGCCTATTTATACCCTTGCACAGAGGAAATGGATAGCGAATTCTTGTTTTTTTGTGTAACCAGAGGGATTGGCATGGACAGTGCCGTTTGGGCACTTCTATAATGAGGACATGAAGCCGTCTCCATCGTCCGATCCGCCATTGCTTGACATCCGGGGCCTGAAAACATGGTATCCCATAAAAAAAGGCGTGTTCGCCCGCACGGTCGGACACGTCCGCGCGGTGGATGGTGTCGACTTGACCCTGTCGCGCGGCGAGACTCTGGGCATCGTCGGCGAATCGGGATGCGGCAAATCGACGTTGGCCCGCACCGTGCTCCGTTTGGAGCGCCCGCGCGAAGGCACCATCCATGTTAACGGGGCCGATGTCCTGCGCGTACGCGGCGCAGCGCTCCATGCCTACCGCCGCACGGTGCAGGTGGTGTTTCAAGATCCCCACGCCTCGTTGAACCCGCGCCACACCGTGCTGGACATCCTGACCGAGGCGATGCTGGCGCACGGACTGGTCACGCGCGAGAACCGCAGCGCGGCCGCTGTCCGGCTGCTCGCCGATGTCGGCCTGTCCGATGACATTCTCGACCGCTATCCGCACGCCTTCTCCGGAGGCCAGCGTCAGCGCCTCTGCATCGCGCGCGCTTTGGCGCTCGAGCCACAGCTCCTGATCTGCGATGAGGCGGTCAGCGCCCTCGATCTCTCCGTACGTGCCCAGGTGCTGAATCTGTTGGAAGAGCTGCAAGAAAAACGCGGGCTGGCCTACCTCTTCATCACGCATGACATCGGCGTGGTGCAGCATATCGCCGACCGAATCGCCGTGATGTACTTGGGCGGCATCGTTGAGACGGGGCCGGCGCAAGCAGTCCTCGACGAACCGGTCCATCCTTACACACAGCTTCTGTTGCGTGCCGTGCCGAAAATCGGCGTCCCTTTGCCAGAAGAATCAGGCGGGCCGTCCGAACCCGCCCGCCGCCGCACCCAGACCGGCTGTCCTTTCGCGCCGCGTTGCCCGCTGGCGGACGACACCTGCCGCGCGGCGGCACCGATCCTGAAGCCCTTGCCCCGCGACCCCAGCCATCTGGTCGCCTGCTTTAAGGCGTAAGCGCGCGTGTGCGCTTCCACCGGCAAGGGCCGTCAAGCAGCCGCCGCAGCGTGTCGCGCGTGGCCGGTGCGTAGTTGTTGTGATCGACGCACTCCATGCAGATGCCGTCGCCGCCCTCTTCCCACGCCAGCTTAACCAGTTCGCCCGCCACGGTCTATGGCCTTGCGGACCACGGGCTGGTCATCAGCGCCGACTTCGAGCGAATGATATTAGGGCGTGGTCGTGATTTGCCCTGTAACGTACCGCAAGAACGCGCGGGGGGCGGGACTGTATAGGCCTTCGGCTCTTTGCATTTATTGAACGGAGCCCGCATGCTCGATCTCCAGCCTGTCGAGCGCCATCTGCCGCGCCCATACAACCTTGATGCGGCGTGTGCCCTCAGGCAGCGGCACCGTGTAATCCACCTGCGTCTGCCGGTTCGCGTCACCCGCGTGCGGCGGTGCGATGTGAATGCGTTCAACCGCACGCACCTTCTGCACCTCGGCAAAAGACTGCCCGTCACGCGACGCCAGAAAACGCGGCGCCGCCGGATCGCCCTGCGACACGGCAAAAAAGGCGGTGACGCGCGCCACCCGTGCCGGCCCGGGAACGGCATAGTCGATCCATGCGTTCGTTGTCCCGCACACGCGGAACAGATACTCGGCATAGCGCGCGTTATAGGTATTGTCCAGCGTCAGGCCTTCCGAGTGCGCGGCCGCACGCGACAGATCGATGCATTCATCGACGAAGCAGGCGGCGCGCATCTTGACTGGGCCCACCACATTCGAGGGCACAGACCGGCCGCCGGCGTTGCGCGCCGTCACGCGGTAGCACCACGTCTCGCCAGCCCGCGCGCTTTCATCGCAAAAGAGCGGCCGATAGGCGACTTCCGCATCCGAAACCTGTTCCTCCAGCAGCGCCCAAGGGCCCTCGGGAGAAGGCGCGCGCTCGATATCATAGCCTGACGCGCCCGCCGCGCCGCGCCAGGAGAAGAGCGCCATATCTTCGAACGGCAACAGCACCGGCGGGTCGGGCACCGCCACGGGCGGCACCGGCAGCCCGCGGATGCGGAACGCCGCCTCGCGCATCTCGCGCATGATCTCGATCTCGGCCTGCGCATCGGCGCTGGCGAAGCCGGGATAGTGATACGACCAGACACTGGGGTAGGTGAAGATCTGGTGCCAATAATAGCCGCCGCGCTCGTGGTGGAAATACATGCTCCACAGCAGGGCGCCGCTTACCCCTTCGGTGGCGATGCAGGTGTCGAGAAACGCGCGCAGCGAAGCCTGCACATTCTCGCGCGTCAGCACCTTGCCGTCGATATAGGGACCGAACTCGCCGACAAAGAACGGGCGCTGCCCTTTGATCTGCGCGACTTCACGCTGCACCGCCGCCACCCAGTTGGTTCCCGAGCCCTTATAGTCCGTATAGTAATGGCGGGTCAGCAGGTCGATGTTCGGATCGATCAACTGTTCGGCAAAGGCCGGATGATGGCGCGTCTCGGCGACCAAATGATTCGGATCCAGCGACTTCATATAGGCGGCCATCTCAGTCAGCCAGGCCGGCTCGGCATTCCAGATCTCGTTGCCGAACTGCCAGGCCAGGATCGCCCGGTCGTCCTTGTAGGGAATCCCCGTCACCGTATTCACGCGGTTCAACACAAAGCGGAGCGTTGTTTTGTAATCCTCGCGCAACTGCGGGTCCGTGAAGAACGCGGCGCGTTTTTTTTCACGCCACGCGGCGTACGTTCCGATTCCGCCAAGGTAGTCGCCCGAGCCGGCCGTCAGACAGATCATGACGCGCACGCCGTGCCGGTTGGCGAGCGCCAGCGTGTGGTCCATCGTCACAAAGGCCGCCTCGTTGAACTGTCCCGGCGCCAGCACGTAATGCCAGGGCTGCGGGGACTCCTGCGGCCCGCGCATCGGCAGATTCCATGTGCGCACGACCGTCATGCCCATGTGCGCCAGAGTCTTCATCGCGTCCTCGATTTCCCATGGCGTCGGCAGCGTCATCCGCTCCGGCAGGCGCAGCGTGAAGTCATACGGCACCACCAGCCCCGGCATGTTGGCTCCCATGAACCGGAACTCGCGCGCGCCGTCCATCAGCCGGTTGCCGTCGCGCGTCACGAAATGCTCAAAGCCCTGCCCCGCTGTGACCGACTTGCTATTGTGCGGCAAGGCCTCATCCGCGACAGCGAACACCGGAGCCGCCGAGCAACCCCATACCGCCAACAGCGCCGACATGCAAACGGAGATCTTATCTGTTGTCATTTTCCGTTTTTTTGCGTCGACCTGAGCAGGAACCACTCCTGCAACGACCCGGACTTCGGCTGGGGTCTCGCTTTTTGTCGTCAGCGACAACCGTCCAAGATAACGAAGGATCAGATCCGTCAAGGAACGCCCTTGTTCCTTCGCATACAGCTTGGTAAAGGCCAGATCGTTGTCCGGCAGCCGGATGGTCATTTTTGCTGTTCGCATGTGCAGTCTCCTAGAGGAAAATTTACGGCGATAGTATCCAAAATGTACGGCACCGGCAAGGTGTAAGCTCGGGGTCGGAAGCAGTGTCGTAATTGGACATTGATCCCCTTTACCGTTCCGGCTCGGCGGGACCTGCGCCACCCTCAAACAAAACCTCACCTATTCGAAGTATCGCTCTCATGCCGAAAAGCCTTTCACTTCGTGCCCAAACAGCCTCTTGTCTAACGCGGGCGAAACCCGCAACCCGAAATACTCACCACGAAGTGCCGAAGTTTATTAATGCCTAACCATTTTCTCTGTGCCTCCGTGTCTCTGTGGTGAAATTGATTAAACCACAGAGACACGGAGGCACAGAGGTTTTTTTGATGCCTCACCCTTCCCCTTTGTCTTTGCTACTCTGGCTGCCATGACGCAGGATGACTTCTCGCCCGTCTCCGGCCGGAGTAATGGCGCAGCAGCGGCAGCAGGCTGCCTTTGTCGTCGGCGGGCACTGCGATGTCGCGCACACGTTCCCACGCGACCTCGCGTGCAGACGCTTGGCC
>JAGOBZ010000207.1 GCA_017999015.1 Kiritimatiellia bacterium | reverse complement strand
GCGGCGCGGGTGCCGTCGGGCAGGCTGCCGTTCAGCAGGGCCGCTTCGTTGGCCGCCGTGAACGGCCCGGTGAGTTCCTGGATCTGCACGGCCGTGCGGATCGCCGTGTCCGCCGCGTCGCCGATGCGCTTGCCGGACCAGCCGTCAAACGGACCGTCGCCCGCGTTGCGCCACTCGGTGGCGGGCAACTCGGCGCCCGAGTAGCAGACCTTGAAGGCCGCCACGTCCTTGAAGTGGGCGAATGGAGCGGGCTTCGAAAACAGCTCGGCAGCGCCGGGACGCAGCGGCAGGAGCTGGTAGACCAGCCGCTTGGGCGCGTCCGCGCCGACCGCCCAGGGGCCTTTGAGCGCACCCGCGCAACTGCTCAGGTTCACGCTGACGGCGAGGCCGAGCCGCGCTGCCTCGCGCACCGTGTGCGCGGCCATGGCGCGCCAGGCGTCGCTCATGAACTCCATTTTCGGTTTGGGATAGATAAGGTGGTTGACATCTTCATGATACCCGCGCGCGTCGAAAAGCAGCAGGCCGCCGAAACCGACGCGCCGCATGGCCGCCAAGTCGCGCGTGATGGTCTCGGCGTCCACGTTGCCGTTGACCCACCAGTAATAGCACCAGGGCCGCTCCGCCATCGGCACGTCGCGGAATCCCTGCTCCAGCGTGTCGGCGCGACTGCTTGAAATGAAACCACAGAGCGCACAGAGGACACAGAGAATGTTGTGCCATGCAGATAGAACGCGAGGGTTGGCGCCTTCCGTGCCCTCTGAGCTTTTTGCTGAAAACAATCGTTTCATGATCTCCCCCCTGTGTGTGTGGTGCGTGTTGTGGTTAGAAAGTGTACCATTATTCTTTCGGCGACGGCGTCAGCCGGAGCAGCCGCACGCTGTGTCCGGCCATCTCGACGTCGCGGTCGAACCGACCCGCGCCGACACGGACAGTCTCCGTTGTTTCGTCCAATTGCGCCAGGCGCTGATACTTCTCCTTGAGGATAGTAGATCGCATTGGTGCTGGCGGGAGAGTCCAGGAGATCCGCCGTCGTGTCGGGGTTCGGCGGCAGGGGCGACCAGGCTTGCGGGAACCCCGACGGCAACGACGGGCGCGAGGAGGGCGGCTCCTTCTGCTGGCCCTGGATGATCACGTCGAAGTCGTTCGCGGGATCGATCAGGCAGCGAGTGTTCATGCCGGCGGCGGGCGAATAGTCGAGCTTCCACAGCGCGACGGTCTTCGCGGTTGCCGACAGCGACGCCCCGCAGCACATCAGGCCAAACAGGATGGCTGATGCAGATGGGCAGTTAGTCTGTGTGTTCATTGTTTTATCCTTGTCAGTGGATGTTGAAAACTGGACGAGCCTACAAATTACAGCCCCTCATTCCGCCGTCGCTGCCCGATCCTCGAAGCGCATCCACTCGATGTCCACGTATGCCGCGTTGAGGTTCACGGGGTCAAACCAGATTTCGTTGACCATGCCCTTCCAGTTCGGGTTGGCGGTGAGGGGGACCGAAACCGTGTGCCAGTCGCCGTCCGTCTGGACCGGGAGCGCGGCGGTGTTCGCGTCGGTCAGCACGAAGTCTTTTGAGAAAACCGGCGTTGTCTCCGTACCCCAAAGGAGCTTCAGTCGCTCTCCGCCTTTCGCGGGCACGCGGAAGGAAGGCGTCACGCGCATCCGCACCGTGAAGGCATCGAATCGCGCGGCATCGAACGGCTGGACGCGCGTACGGATCGCGGGCTTGGTGCCGCCGCCGGACCGGAAGAAGCGCAGCGCTCCGTCGACAGTTCTCATGTACGCCGTTCCGTAGGGATTGCGGTACCAGCCCTGCATGCCCTGCGAGAAATCCCAGCTCGTCAGCGCGAGGCGGGGCATCGGCGGGTAGTCGTAAGGGCCGAGCCCGACATCGGACGGGACGAGGTTCTTCGGCCAGCCGTCCGCCGGTTTTTCGCAGAACGCATCGCGCAGGGCATCATACATCCCGAAGCCGAACTCCTCGTTCGGCTCGATGTAGCTGCCCTCCTGCCACTCGTTGATCGGCGCGATAACGACACGGTTGAAGCCTTTCTTCTCGCAGAAACGGCGGCACTCCTCACACACCTTTTTGAACTTTTCTGGCGTGCGGCCGTAAATGACACGCGCGTCCTGGAACGAGCGGGGAATGTCGTTCCATCCCGTGGGGACGATCGGCCACAACGGGAAACCCGGATCGCGCGAGGTCATCTCCCACCATTTCGGCACGGCGGCCATCACGGTGTCGTAAGAGAAATGGTTCGGTTGATCACCGGGTTTGCGGGCCTCGGGCGCCGTGAACCAGGAGATCGTGTCGAAATTGTAGATCATCTGCGCTTCATAGCCGGCCGCTTTTGCGCGATCGATCTTGGCCTGTTCATATTTCCACCCGTGGTACATGTCGATAAAGCAGACGCCCGGAAGCCCTGCCGCCTTGACAAGTTTTTCCGTGATGGCGAGCGCACGCTTCACGCCTTCACCGGGTTTCAGCGTTTCGCCCTTCTTCGCCGCCTCGTCGATAAAGTCGCGGTCGAGCGCGTTATAGTCCCAGTACACGACGACGGGTTTTCCGCCGATCGTGTAGTATTCGGGCGTCTTGAAGTAGGTGTCGATCCAAAACTGCGTCACGCGCGTCTGGTCCTCCGTCGAATGCGCGCCCGGCTCGTTGTGGTTCGCGTACATCATGTACCACTTCAAGTATTTGCGCCAGCGGGCGTTGTAGTAGCCCTTCACCCAGTGGTCGAGCCGTTGGACACCCTGATTCCAGTACCAGTCCACACAGAAGTTTGAAATGCCGTGTTCGACGGCCCACTTGATCTGCCAGTCGATAACCTCCGGGTTACTTTCGTCGTACCAGCCCAGAAGCGGCTTGATCCCGGGCAGGGTCTGCTCCACCTGGTCCCATTCCGCCATCTGTTCCGTGCCCGGATAGTAAAGCGCTGTGATTTCGACCGCGCTCTTCATGGGTCTCGGTTCAGGCACGTATGCCTTTAAAATCTCGGCGAGGCGCACGAACGCCGCGCCGAAGCAGGGCTCGCTCCCGGTCACGATCTCGCAAGGCACGCCCTTCGCGTCGGCGATCTCCTTGAACTTCACCATGAAGACAGGCGAATGGATCGCGTCCTTCACACGTTCACCCGTCGCGGGCATCGGCAAACCCTGCATCACAATGCGCGGCGCGCGCGACGCATCGATCTTTCTCAGGAGCGCCGCGGGCGATACGCGCTCGACGATGTCGAGGCAGTCGGCGCGGTGCGCGAGCCAGTCATCGAAGCTCCGGTAGCCGAAAGCATGCGCGCCGTACTTCGCGTCCGGGATCCATTCGCGTATTTCCGCAGGGTCCATCGACGTCTGCGGGATGATCGGCGCGACCGCCGCGATGCCGAGGGCGTTGCCGTCCTTGAGCGCGAGATGAAGTGCCGTGCAGGCCCCCGCGCTGCCGCCGGCCAGCGCGACGCGCGCGAGGTCGAGGTTCCACGCCCCCGCCTTCGACCGCACGAGCTTCACGGCCCTTTCGCAGTCCTCGAGGCAGCCGAGCACGGGCGGTTTCACGCCGTCGCGCCGACACTCGGAAAGATAGCGGTAACCCGTGCCGACCACGGCGATGCCCCTGTCGAGCAGCATCCGGATCGACGAGCCGAGAATGTGGTCCTCCATCGCGCCGCCCGTCCAGCCGCCGCCGTGGATGTACACGACGACGGGGAACGGCCCTTTCGCGGCCTTCGGCAGGAAGACGTCAAGCTTCTGTTTCGGGTGCGGGCCGTATGCGACGTTCTCGTGCGTGGCCGCCGGGATCGTGAAGAGCTGTTTCGTCGACGGGTTCACATAGGTGTACTCGTCCGCGGGACGGCGACCGAACACCGAGGCGACCGCGCGCAGGAACAGGTCCGAGTCGAAGTTGTTCGGCACCAGGTACGTGCCCTCCGTGTACTCGTTCCAACCGTTCACGTAGACGACGCCCGGCCGCTTCGCATCGCTCAGAACGTGCGCTTTCGCTGCGGCGAGCATCTGGCGGAAGGTGTCCGCATCGTTGTCACGGAACGACATCGTGTAGGGGTACTCGTTCTTCTTCCACGGATACGGTTCCTCCGCGCGGCAGCGCGGCGTCGAGTCCCAGCCCGTCGTCACGTTGGGATAGTAGGGAAGCTCGACTTTTGCCATCTCGGCCCAGCGGCGGTACACATGCGGGACGCAGTCGGCGTATGGCACCTCCCAGACGCCTTTCTGGCGCAACTCATAAAGTTCTTTGCCCGGCATGCGGGAAATGTTGTTGCCGTAGTCCGTGAGCGAGTCGAAGCCGCACGCCTTCATCTTCGGTGCGAGCGCGGGCGAGGCGTTCTGCGCGTTGAACTCGATTTCGCCCAGCCCGGCGGCGCGCACCCTCGCGCGCGCCTCGTCCAGCTCAGCCTTCACCCTTGCCGGATCGCCGTCGCGCTTTGCGAGAAAATCTGCCGCATTGTAGATCGAGAAGAAGAGCTTGCCGCCGTGGCGCCAGTACTCCTGGCGCGGGAAATAACGCGCGATCGCGAGATCGATGAGCCCCAGGAACTCCTCCTTCGTATGTGCGAGCGACATGAGCCGACGGCGCGGCTGACCGAGTTCGGGACGAAATTGGTCGTTGCGCTCGTGATAGCACCACATCAGCGCGAATTTCATGCGGTCGCGGTTCTCGGCGCCAAGGAACCCCTTTTCGAGCGCCGCCTCCTGAGTCACTTGGCCATCGTAATAGTAGTAGTCGTAGAGGAACACGTCGATGCCCGCGTTCGAGGCGAGGGCGATGTCCTTGGCCATGTCCTTCGGATCCGCCTCGTTGAGATAGCCGGCGTACGGCACGAACGGCTGCTTCTGCCCGTCGAAGCGCACCTTGGCGTCCTTCACGAACGTCCACTCGCCCGCGTTCCACTTCTCTCCGAACCACTCGGTGCCCTTAGGGTAGGCGTGCCAGTGCGGATAGTACACCGCCACGCACTCGACCTTCCCGTCGCCGGGCTTCTTCACCTCCTCAAATTTCAGTTCACGCGGACCGAGCGTACGCATATACGTCTCGCCGCGCCACCGCGCCGTAAAGGCCTGCTCGCGATCCGTGGCGTTGACGTAGAATAGCCCTTCCGACCCGTCTGACGCGCGGAAGGCGCCCGTGAAGACGCTGGGGCGGGCGTACGTCCCCTTATGGCCCCTGAAGGTTTCTTCAACGGTTCGCATTTCGCAATCCAGCTTCGGCGGATGCAGATGCCGTCCGTGCTGCAGCCACTTTGCGTTCGCGTGATAGACGTCGATCCACCGCTCGGCAAACGCCAACTGTTCCGCATCCGTCCGTTGCGTCACCTCGACGTACGCGCCATCCGCGTTTTTCGAAAAAAACCGCACGTCGTCCGCAAGGAAGCGTGTCCCGTCCGAAGCACGGAACTCAAGGCGGACGGACCGCGCATCATCCGGGACATCGAAACAAACCTCGCGGCGCACCCAGCCCTCTGCAATGTCGGGCGGAGCAACGGTCACGCTCAGGGCACGTCCGCCCCCGACGCCAGAGACAAAGAACCCGCCCTTTCCTGGCACGAGCGCCTTCATCGCGAGCGTTACCTTGCACGTGCGGCCGGGCAGAATGTGCGCCGAGATGTCCCGCCCGACGCTGACGTTCGTCTTGGCCGAGTCGGTGAAGATGCCAGCCGAAAGGACACCCTCGACGCAGTCGTTCGTGATGACTTCGGCGCCACACTTAGTCCCGTACCAGCCGACGAATCCGACGAGGCCGAGCTGCGGCTCCTCGAAACCGCCGTTTGAGACGACCGGCATCGGGAAATAGGCGTCCGGGCGTTCCGGCAGACGCGGCATCTGCCCGTCCGCCGCGGAGTGCGCCACCC